>JALHEL010000271.1 GCA_022837205.1 Leptolinea sp. | reverse complement strand
CCATTTTTCATTATCCGGCAGATAGACACCCAATCCCTGGGGCAGCGCATCATCATAACAGCATGATAACAATAATCTTCCCACGAAAAATACTTCCTTGGGATCCTCTTCCCGGCGGTAGATAAATCCCAGTACTTCAACCGGTTCCCCGATATATTTTTCCGGATGATCGGATAAATAGAGCGTTTTTTGCCAATAAAGGATCCCTTTTTCCGAATCCTCGATTGGTTCTCTCATACTTTCCGGAAGCAACAAAGGTTCGATCTCTTCCCGGATTAAAGTTTCAGTCGGAAGAGTCGATTGAGCAGATTCACAACCGGTTATCAAAAAAGTGAAACCCAATATACAGACTATAAGAAATCGATAAAACCTCATAAAATTTCCGCTCTTTCGTTCGAAATAATACGATCGAAGCCGATTGTTCGGGCAACAGTAATATTTTATCGTTAATGATCGATTTAACAGTTCATCTTCAGTGTGACAAATTATAAAAATGGAGGCCTTTTGAAATCCGGACTTCGGATGAGTAAATTTGTAACCGGCTCGATCTTTTTTGATATGGTTGTTTTTTCTTAGTTATGTTGTCGATTTGTAAATTTATAAAACAATAAAATCCACAGGAAAAAGCATTAAAATTGCAAAGTTATTTTGCTTGAAAGGGGATAGCCATCGGAAAAGTCAATTCTCGAAGTTGATTTGCCGGCGGTTAACGAATTTCGGAAGGCGATTCGATCGATTGTTTGCTGCCGGATTACCCTTTACCGACTTGCTTTCCCGTTTTTGAATGATCGGTAACATATAATTATTCACTGAGAACGAAGGAGCATTATGGACAATTCAATTGATTTAAAACAAAAATTCTTGCTGGACCCTGCTATTCATTTCCTGAATCACGGATCTTTCGGAGCTTGTCCGAAAGAAGTTATCGAGACCTTTTTTTCATGGACGTTGCGGATGGAAAAACAACCGGTCTTATTTTTAGGCCGCGAATATCACGAATTATTAAAAGAAGCCAGAATCATTTTAGCGAACTATTTGAACACGTCAGCCGATTCTGTTGTATATATTCCCAATGCCACTTACGGCGTCAACATCATGGCACGCAGCATCAATCTGAAACCGGGCGATGAGGTTGTCACAGGCAATCAGGAATATGGTGCCTGCGAAAATGTTTGGATAGATTGCTGCCAAAAAAGCGGGGCTATCCTAAAAAAAGCAGACATTCGTCTTCCGTATGGCAGCGATCAAGAATTAATAGATTGCCTATGGGAACAGGTAACTCCTCGGACTCGGGTAATCTATCTCAGCCATTTGACTTCTCCGACCGCCCTGACTTTTCCGATTCGTGAAATATGCAGAAAAGCACGTGAAGAAGGCATTATCACCTGTATCGACGGAGCTCATGCGCCGGGGCAGCTGCCTGTGGATCTTCTTTCGCTTGATTGTGATTTTTACACCGGAAACTGTCATAAATGGATGTGTGCGCCGAAAGGCTCGGCTTTCCTGTACGTCAGTGAACAGTGGATTCAAAAAGTTGCGCCCTTGATTATCAGTTGGGGACATGGACCTTTTCTGGAAAATGCGGTCGGTAACCCCCTGATTGATTTCAATCAATGGACGGGGACAAACAGTCCCTGCGCCGCCTTAAGCGTCCCGGCTGCCATCCGATTCATGGAAGCCAATCATTGGGATCAAGTTCGGAGAGATTGTCATTTGTTATTGCTTGAAACGTTAAGAGAAATTGGGCAGATCACCCAATTACCTTTAATTTACCCGAATGACGATGCTTATGCCCAACTGGCGGTCACAGAAATACCTTACCTACCTGATCCTTTGATTCTGAAGAACTTTCTTTATGATCGATATCAGGTTGAAGTCCCGATAATCAGCTGGAACGGACGCACGTTTGTTCGAATTTCGGTTCAAGGTTACAATACTAAAATGGATGTTGAGGCTTTGGTTGAGGGATTAGGAGATTTTTTAGCTCATAAACATGTATAAAAAACATCTGGTACTGTCGGATATTCATGAAAACGGGGAGAGTCTTTTCCGTTTTATGAGAAAAGCCGAAGCGATGGAATCCGGATTCGATGACATTTGGCTGCTGGGAGATTTGTTTGGGCATTCAAATCAATCGAATGGAAACGCGAAATTTGATCTTGGTTTTTTGGATGCTTTGGATCGATTAGCCGATTATCCGATCAGTGCCGTATTTGGGAACTGGGAATATTGGTTGTTGCATCCGGAACGAGATAACACAAGCGAAGCACAGGCAAAGTGCAAAGCGGAATTAGAAGAAAGGCGACAAATCATTACGGAAAGGAAAATCCGGCTTTTTGATAAAATAATGAAAAAAGAAGTGGTTTGCTTGCCGGAAGAAAATCCTCAGTTCACTGTTTTTCACGGATGCAGTTTTCCTTGCCATGACGGGCAGGCATATCATGCCGAGCCCTGTGAGAGTTATTTAAATCCGAAGGATTTGAACATTGTGACCGGCGGACTTTTTGAAAACCGAGAAAATCTGAAAACGCAGCATTTCTTGTTCGGACATACCCATATTCCGGGATATTTTGTATATTCCGTTTCAACGTTTGTCAACATATGGCGACAATTTACTCCCTCCGTTCCGGAACAAAAAATAGAATACGGAAACGGCATACAACGATTCGGAATCAATCCGGGCAGTGCCGGAGTCGAAGGCAAAGATTTTCCGCGCACCGCACTGATTCTGGATACGGAGGAGCAAACCTTTCAATTTCTTGCGGACCGGGAGCCTCTTTATTCCTGAAAGATTTCGCAACCGCACCGCTGAAAAATCAACCGGACTTGGAAAATAGCGCTGACCTGCGTGAGCCGTTCGGTCAGGAGAATACGATGAAAAAAGATAACTTAGAAAAAATCATAACGGAAGTAAATTCAGTTCGCGTACGGGATAAAGTCATCCCGCTTGTTTATACCGGTGTGAAAAATTCGGGTGGGTTTACTTCCGCATTCGAGTTTTCGAATCAGGAAACCGAAGAAAAATACTTTTTGAAGGTTTCCGAAATCGCTGAAGGCTCGAAGGATGAAATTTCAACATTAACCAAAGTAAATTTATTATTCAAAAATGAAATATTG
>JALHEL010000270.1 GCA_022837205.1 Leptolinea sp. | reverse complement strand
GTGATCACACATGACTTCATGACCGCGGAATATGCGCCCATTCCCCACGCTACACTTTCTCGCCTCTCCAAGAGAATTACAAATGAAGTCAAAGGGATTAATCGCATCGTTTATGATATCACCGACAAACCGCCTGCAACGATAGAGTGGGAATAAAAAAGGCGTTTCAAATTTCTATTGTCAAGGGAAAATGAAAAAAAGGAAGTTCCAACAAAATTGTTTTTTGCAACCAAAAATTGGAAAAGGACTTCCCGGGATAAAAGATGTCAGAATGAGTATAACGATCGAAATCGAAAATAGCCGGAGGATAAGAGTTGAATATGCGGTTCAATCTGACAACTTCGGACAAAGGATAAGAAATGTCCAAAGGTAAATTCGATTTTATTGATTTTGCGGGAATTCGTTATAACGGAAATTTCTAATTAAAAACTTTTCTTCGAATATATTGGGAGGAACAGGTCTTCCGAGCAGGAATCCCTGAACTTGATCACATCCGAGATCGATCAGAATATCCAGTTGTTCCTTGGTCTCGACGCCTTCGGCAATCGTTTGAATCCCGGATGCGTGTGCCATGTTGATAGCCGCTTGGACAATGTGGATACTGTTGGACTTTTCCGTTGACAGGTCATCGATTAATGACTTATCGAGTTTAATCCGGTCGAAAGGATATTTATTCAGATAATTGAGAGCGGAATATCCCGACCCGAAATCATCAATCGACACCGAAACGCCCAATTTTTTAAGTAACGCAAAGATATTTTTCACATAGGTTTCATCGTCAATCATCATGCTTTCGGTAATTTCTACATCCACGCACTCGGGATCAAGATTCGCCGAAGAAATTAATGTTTCCAACAGATCGACAAAACCTCTATCTTTGAATTGTTTGGGAGAAAGATTGAAACCGACTTTCAGCTGCACCGGATAGTGAGTATTCCATTTTTTGATCTGGCTGATTGTCTCTTCCATTACCCACGTACCGATTTTCAGAATATAGTCAATTTCCTCGGCAATCGGGATAAACACATTTGGCGGAATAAAACCCATTTCCGCATTTTCCCAGCGAATCAGCGCTTCAGCTCCGATTAATTTCAGATCAGGCAAGGAAAATTGAGGTTGATAAAACAATTTGAAATCCTTTTCAACATCGACCTGTCGAAGCAGCGATTCGACTTTAGCAAGCTTTTTAAAATCTTTATCGATCGAGGCGTTATAAAACTGATATTTATTGTATCCCTGTAACTTGGCATGGTACATCGCAATATCCGCGCGTTTGAGCAGCGTTTTCCCGTCATGAACATCTGGAGCAGCCAGTGCGACTCCGATGCTCATTGTCAGATTCATTTGAGTATCACCGACCTGAATGGGTTCACGGCATAAAGCGATAAGCTGTTCGCAAAAGTTTTCGATATCTTCTTGAGAATATTTTCCCGCAAACATCAAAGCAAATTCATCGCCGCCCAACCTGGCGATCGTTGCACCATATCGATTCCACTCTATCATTCTCTGCGATAGGTCTACTAAAACCTCATCTCCTACGTCATGACCATAAATATCGTTGATTGTTTTAAAGCGATCCAAATCGATTAACAAAACAGCTATTATGCTGTCTTTGCCGAGAGAATGTAGTGTATCCTCCATATAAGACATAAAATGACGCCGGTTATAAAGCGTTGTCAACGTATCTTGGTTGGCGAGAAAAGTTAATTCATCAATCTGTTCGGATACTTTCTGTTCCAAAATTTTATTCTGCTGCTTTAAAATTGCTTCCTTTTCAATGGAGACCTGGATATATTTGCATGTCCCCCAATAAAAAAATATGGGTATCGCAAATGCGAAGAAATCGATCACGCTCAAATGCAAATCGGAAATACCCGAATAAACAATGACAAAAGTCACTGATGGATATATTAGAAGAGATAACCATCGTGTCTTACCGCCTGTATTCATAATTACTGCGAGCTCATACAAAGTACTTTTTTTATATACTTTCCACCAACCGCCGAATGCGATAATATATAACGATGTCATATAAATAAAATCAATTAAGGTATTTGGTAAATATATATCATTGTAATTTGCATAATAATAGTATAGATCCGTGATCGCAAACAAAATCAATCCGAACGAAATAATTCGCAGGAAGGACGGAACTTTTCCGGAACGAATCGATAGGAACCAAGAAACGAGGCTGATACATATCAAAAGATCGGAAAGGATACAAAAAACACTTGCATAATCCAAAGCAAGCAACGCATATAAAATCTCGGTATTTTTTTGTACGAAAATAATCCAAAACGTCAGGGCAGTCAGATAACCGCTGATAACCAGATCAACAAAAAATTGAACGAGATCCCATTTTTGAAATTGCAGTATCGCAAAATAGAGTAACGTAATCAGAAAAAGTAAATTTGTAAGCGCATAAACAATCCAAATAACCGGATTACTCTCGGGATCTCTTCCCTGAAAGACAATAATTGCCCAAAGGATATCGGCAATCGCCCAAACAAAGCAGCCGGAGGCAAGTAAAAGAAATGCCTTCCTTACCCGAATAGAACGCTCGGATTTTCGATAAGTAAAAATAAGAATTTCTCCCGCTGCTAATGCGCTGAGTGGGGATAAAATATTACACCACAGTTCCGAACGGTACAAAGTGGCGATAAAATATGCGACGAGAAGAATCAACAAAACAGTTATTCTTCCTCTTAATGGATTTTTTAATTCTTTCATCGTCTTTTCCTTTTTTTATTTTCGAAAATCAATAAAAGTCAAGTTAAATTAATAATAGCGATTTTATCGTAAATTACAATTTCAAGTGATAATTGGCACTTTTTTATTATGATTAACTACACTATTTATTGACAAGCATTCATACTCGATTGCTTTAAGTTTCAATGGGTCAGTTTATTAAAAGGAACGCCGACTTTTTTTGCTAGCCTTTTTATTGGAAATAATTTTAGGTGGTTTTGTTCTATAGAATCAGGGGTTGATTTCCGGGTTGATTCAGATATTTCCATTTACCGAATTTATCGAAATTACCGAAAAATATTATATCGAAGAATTCAATTTTTCAGTTGAAACAGATATAAAATCTTTTTATCGATCGCTTCTGATTTATGGAGTTTTATAATAAATAAA
>JALHEL010000269.1 GCA_022837205.1 Leptolinea sp. | reverse complement strand
CTGTTCGATCGTTTCCAACATTCCACCGTTGTTACTTAAACTATTGACAACCGTTACAAAGGGAACATTAACAGTCGGATTATTGACAAGATATACTTTGCGATCGCCCAAAGCAAGGCTTTCAACCGGATATTTTAAAATCTTGGATGCTTCGTTCAGAATCCGGTCACGCATAACATCAGCGGCTTTCATCGCAGCATTTCCCGACATATAGAGCTGTCGGGTGGCGGTTGTCGTCCCGCAAAGCGGTGTTAAATGAGTATCCATGATAAAGGGATGGACATCTTCAATATTTAAACCCAATTCTTCTGCGACAATTTCTGCCAACACACTTGCCTGTCCGCCGCCGATATCCGGCACGCCCGCGCGAAGCGTCACGGTACCGTCCAACTCAATACGAATAGACACCCGAGACGAATCGTGCATAAAGGTCAACCGACCATAGGTCATATGTCCGATTGCAATCGCTCGACCGACTTTACGTCCATCCGGTAAGCGATCCGGTTTCGGTGTCGCATTTAATGATTTATCTACTTTATCAATCAATTCTTCCAGCGCAATATGCCCTTGCGGTATAAATCCCGTCGGCATCGCATCTCCGTTATGCATAATATTGCGTTTGCGTATCTCGACCCGTGATATTCCCAATTTATCTGCCAACTGATCCATTTGTCGTTCATACGCAAAATTCACTTGCGGACTGCCGAATCCGCGGTTTGCACTGGATAAGGTATTGTTCGTAAAAGCGGAGACGCTTTCGATTTTTACGTTCGGAATTTTATAAGGTCCCGCAGCGGCATAAGTGGAGTACATTTGAACCCAGGGCGTCAGATAAGTATATGATCCGCCGTCTAACACAATCGAAACCTGCTGCGCGATAATTTTTCCGTCTTTTGTAGCGCCGGTCTTATAATGGAGATATTCGGGATGTCGCTTCGCATGGGTTTCAATAGACTCTTCTCGGCTCCAAACCATCTTAACCGGTCGGCGAGTTTTTTGGACAAGCAAAGCAATATACGTTTCAACTGTGATATCTTCTTTTCCGCCGAAGCCACCGCCCATCGGGACACTGATATTTCGAACCATTGTATGGGGAACTCCCAAGATTTTCGCGATTGTCCGATAATGTTCCAAAACCTGAGATCCGACCCTTAACGTTATGACACCGTTTTCATCCAGCCAACCCATACCCCCTTCTGTTTCAAGATAAGCATGATCATTCGGTGATGTGTAATAATCATTTTCGATGATGATGTCACATTGATCCCAAACTTTATCAACATCTCCGTCTTGAATCTTGGTTCGCATAATAACGTTGCTGTTATCTTCGCTCGAAACCAGATATGCACCGTCTTTTATAGCTTCCCTCGGATCAAAAACGCCTTCAGTCGGCTCATAATCCACTTCGATCAGGTTACATGCTTCTTCGGCGATTTCCTCGGTCTCTGCGGCAACCAACGCAATGGCTTCACTTTTTGATCGTATTTTTCCTGTCGCCAAAACTTTATACAATCCTTCGAATCCGCCGCCGACATCAATCATTTGTCCGAATTTCGTAATATCCTCATTGTGCGGGACATCCTTTGCCGTAAGTACGGCTTTTACACCGGGCAAAGCTTCCGCTTTACTGGTATCGATTCCACGCAGGATCGCAGCCGGATATTTGCTCCTTAAAACTTTCCCATAGAGCATGTTCGGCATAGTCCAGTCGTCACTGAAAAGTTGCTCTCCTTTAGCTTTAGCTCTGGCATCATGCCGAGGGACCGCTGTTCCGACAAGTTTCAAATTATGTTTCATGCTAAAGCTCCTTCCTCAATCTCTTCGGCAACTTTATAAATCGCATCGACAATTTTTATATAGCCGGTACAACGGCACAAATGGCCTGAAATAGCATATTTAATCGCCTTTCGATCAGCTTTTCCACCGTTCTTCAAATATTCCACACCAGCCATAATCATTCCCGGAGTACAAAAACCGCACTGTACCGATCCGCATTCGACAAATGCCTCTTGCAGCCGGGCTGTCAATCGATCGTTCAATCCCAACCCTTTATCGGTCCATATTTCATGGCCATCGCAAGCAGCTGCCAATGTCAAACAACTTTTCACTTCTTTTCCGTCTAACAGAACGGAACATGTTCCGCATTCTCCCGCCTCGCATCCGCATTTAACATCCCAATTAAAATTGTTTCGTAATGCTCTCAGAAGATTTTCCTGCGGTTCGACCTCATAGGTGACATTTTCACCGTTAACTTTTAAATTTATTTTGATCTTATTGCTCATATTCGGACCCTTCCTTTATTCGCATTCGCCAAAGGCTGCAAGCTTTACAGCCCGCTTGACAAGCACCGGTACAACAGACCGTCTGTAACTGGCGGTGGCACGAACGGATGGGCTACGCGGACTGATATCATTTTGGACTGCCTCACCGGCTTTCGTAAAGGTATCTTCATCCAGCTTATTCCCGATAAATACTTTTTCCGCATTCGTTCCCCGAACCGGTTTCGGCGCGACTCCCCCTAATGCGATTCTGCAATCTTTTACGATTCCGGATTGTTTATCCGTTTCGATATAAGCGGCAACGGTTGCAATAGAAATTGTCATTGACCGCCGTGCTCCGAGTTTTATAAAACCGGTATTCGGTTGTGATTCGAATGTGAAATAAGTGATCATTTCATCCGGTTCGCGAGTGGTTACCCCATTTTTTATAATAAACTCATTAATCGGAACTTCCCGGTCCCCTCTCTTGCTTTTCAAATGAACGATCGCATTCAATACCATCAAAGGAGGAATAGTATCGCCGCTTGCCGATGCATTCCCGACATTTCCGCCGATGGTTGCGGATCGATTGGTGGTGGGATCGGCGAAGACATTTGCTGCTGCGAATAAACAAGGTGCATGTTGTTTGATAATTTCGGACTTGGCAATTTCTTCAATAATCGTTAACGCTCCAATACTGACCTTCCCGTCGGTATAAGTTATTTTCTTCAATGATTCAATATCACGAATATTGATCAGAGTTCCATCTTTTATTTTCTTTGCCCGAATATCAACCATGACATTTGTTCCGCCGGCTACAAGACAGGCTTTATTCCCCCATTGAGCTAACGCCTCAATGGCAGAATCAACAGTCGGAGCATTAACAAACTC
>JALHEL010000268.1 GCA_022837205.1 Leptolinea sp. | reverse complement strand
GGCAGCGCTCAACCTCACATAACCTGGGAATACTATAAAAATCTTTGGGAACTGCTGTTTCGTGACACGCCCGATTCAGCCGCCCGGGCAAATGCTTTTAAAAGCATTCAAGAATATATTCGTCAATAGTTATTTGTAATCAATCCTTTTGAGTTTCTACCAATATAAAAATACAGAAAAAACGGTTTTCCGTGGTAGGAAAAATCGTTACGAATGTTTTGTTTAAAAGTCATCATTAGTAAATGGAATTTCATAAAAAAATATTATTTCATAATATAACGCTGAATATCTCCCAAATACCTCTAAATTATCTCTGAATAACTGAAATATAATTAAAAATAAAATTTCATTTCATGAAAATCATTGACTTATTTAACCATGCATGATATATTCTTCCAAACAAAATTTAATCCAATGAAAGGAATTATTTTATGGAAAAGAAGAGTATTCGTTTGATGCTGTGTTTCTTAATGATGGTTTCGATTTTCGTCGGAATCGGAAGTGTAAAGTCAGCTTTTGCGGAAGATACGGTGACGCTTGAGTTTTCTCAATGGTGGGAACCGGAACTTCCTCAGGGTGCGTTCAGAAGTCTCATGGATAAATTTGAGGAACAGAATCCGGGAATTAAAGTCGAGTTATTAAGCGGCCCCTATTCGTCTACCAAAGAGCAGATCGTTGCCGGAGCAGCGACCGGTACCATGTCTGATGTTGTCGGTTTGGATGGCGCATGGGTAAATGACTTCGTGAAACAGGGAGCCATTACCGATTTGTCCAAATTAATGACCGATGCGGGATATGACGCCAGCGCTTTGGCAGCCCAGATCCAAATAAACGGCGCAACCTATATGATTCCTGTTGTCAATTTTGTTTATCCGCTTTTTATCAATGAAGACATATTAAAATCAGCGGGTGTGGAATCGGCTCCTTCGACCCGAAGTGAGTTTGCGGCTGCGGCAAAAGCTATGACCAAGCCCGAAGCAAATGTATATGGATGGGTTCTTCCGTTATCTCTTGAGGTTCCGAACGGTATTCAGAATGATGTGATGTCCTGGGTTTGGGCATCCGGTAAAAGCATGTTGAAAGATGGGAAACCGGATGTTACAAACAGCGATGTGAAGAGTGCCGTTGAATTCATTAAAGGCTTATATGATGCGGGTGTCATTGCTCCGGGAGCTTTTACGATGAAGGAACAGGACAAGGTGGAAGAATTTACAAACGGTCGGGTAGGGATGATGATCGATTCGTTAGCCCATATCAATACTATTCGGGAGAGAAACCCCGAACTGAAATTCAGCCTTGCCGCAGTACCTGCCGAAGATGGATATGACGGTAAAAGAGGGCTGCCTTATGCTTCCTGGGGAATCGGAATCGCCGAAAACAGTCAGCATAAAGCCGAAGCTTGGAAACTGGTGGAATTTCTGATGAGCGAAGAAGTCAATTCGGAGTTATCGACTATCGCAAATGCATTTCCCGGCAATGTCAACTCTGTACCTGATTTTGTCAAAACCGATGAACTATTCGGAAGCGCTTTCGAAATTTACCAAAAAGGATATCCGGCTAACGAATTTGTCGGATTGCCTGTCGCCGAAGATTTGATGAGAGCTTTTGACGAACAATTCCAGCTGATGTTGGAAGGGGATCAAACGGTTGACGAAATGCTTCAAAAGGTTCAGGAAGCTTGGCTGAAAGAGTTTTAGACTCGTTGTGAATTGATTTAGAGTTACTGACCACGTGAAAAATTCATGTGGTCAGTAAAATTGTCAGAAAATAGGGAAGGAATAACCGGAATTCGAAAAAAATGAACACCTTCAAAAAGAAAGCTGCGCCTTATCTTTACCTGTCTCCGACAATCATTCTGATGATTGTTTTAATGTTGATTCCCATTGTGATGGTTATCAGTTATTCCGTGATGAATAACGTCATCATGAACAAAAATCCGATATATATCGGATTGGGAAATTACAAGACGATATTAACGGATGAAGTTTTTCATACAACAATTTACAACACCCTTTTTTTTACCGTCGGAAGTGTTGTAATGCATATGGTAATCGGATTATTGTTCGCAATGCTTCTAAACAGCAGGCTCTTTTCAACCGCTACCAAGTCGTTTTTCAGAGTGATTTACATTCTCCCATGGGTTTTTACCGCAGCGATCATTGCGATTTTATGGCGACTTTTGTTAAATCCGAACGGGATTATCAATTATTTCCTTACACAAGCGGGGATAATCCATACAAAAGTTGAATGGTTAGGATCCAGGGATACCGCCTTGTATGCATTGACATTTATTAACATTTGGTCCGGCTATCCGTTCTATATGATCAGTCTGCTTGCCGGGCTACAGGGGATTTCTCAAGATCTGTATGAAGCGGCGGAAGTGGACGGAGCCAATGCATACCATCAGTTTATATCCATCACGATTCCGCAGTTAAAGCCGATTATCCTCAGTATGGCGATGCTGGATTGTATATGGACGATGCAACAATTCCCGTTGGTATGGATGACGACCGGCGGCGGCCCGATTCATGCCACCGAAATGTTAAGCACATATACCTATAAACTGGCATTCAGTAAATATGAATTTTCTTTGGCGTCGGCGAGCGCCGTTATTATTTTGATTTTTTCTATGGTCCTCGCATCCGTTTACGTTCGAAGACAGAAAGCGAGCGTTTAACATGTTGTCCAAAAAAGCCAAACATAATTTTGCTAAAACGTTTGCTTTCGTTCTTTTAATTCTTGGTGCGATTTATGCGGGCGCTCCGATAATTTGGATGTTTTTATGCTCTTTCAAACCCAACACCGAAATCTTTGCATATCCGCCGACTTTTATCTCGAAAACCTTTTCTCTTACCGCATATAAGAAAATTCTTACCGATTCGGTAAAGGTACGATTCTTTTTAAACAGTTATTTCGTTTCGACCGCCGTAACACTGCTCACTTTAATCGTTTCGATTTTCGCCGCATACAGTTTCAGCCGGTTCGAATTTAAAATGAAAAAGACGTTAAATATGATCATCATCAGTGTTCAGGCTGTCCCTCCGATCACGCTCTTGATCCCTTATTTTGGTCTTATCGTTACTTTAAAACTCTATAATACCTATTGGGCTTTGATTCTGACCTATATGGTGTTTACGCTTCCTTATGCAATT
>JALHEL010000267.1 GCA_022837205.1 Leptolinea sp. | reverse complement strand
ATCGATTGCGGCAATCCCAGAGCGGATCCGAGTTGTCGGACTTCATCCTTAAAAAGAGAGCGTAACGGCTCGACAATTCCTTTGAAATTGAGATCCTTGGGAAGTCCGCCGACGTTATGGTGGCTTTTGATTGTCGCTGCTTTTCCGCTGCCGCTTTCGATTACATCCGGATATATCGTTCCCTGAGCAAGGAATTCGGCATCGTTATGCAGAGCAGCCTGCTCAGAAAAAACCTGAACAAATTCATTACCGATGATCTTTCTTTTTTGTTCCGGGTCGGTGACACCCGCTAATTTTGACAGGAAACGGTCAGCGGCGTTAATTCGAACGAATTCCAACGATTTTGCGGCAAACGCTTTTTCGACTTCGTCCCCTTCATTTTTCCGCATCATCCCATGGTCGACGAAAATACATATTACCTGCCCGGGAATCGCTTCTGCCAACAAGGCAGCACAGACCGCCGAATCAACCCCGCCCGAAAGACCGAGAATCACTTTCCCATCCCCGACCTGTTCTCGAATGATCCGGATCTGTTCTCCGATAAAATTCTCAAGCGTATAGTCACCTTCGGCGTGACAGATTCGATAAAGAAAGTTTCGGATTATTTGCTTACCATGAATCGTAAGCTCGGTTTCGGGATGAAACTGTACTCCATAAAGAGATCTTTCGACCGATTCAATCGCAACATTCGGGCAGGTTTCCGAAAATGCGGTTGCAAGAAAACCTTCCGGTAATTCCCGAATTTGATCGGTGTGGCTCATGAGGACTATCTGTTCCTTGTCCAAGCCTTCAAAAAGCAGACTGTCTCTCGCGATTATAATTTTTCGTTGACCGTATTCGCTAATTAAGCAGGGTTCGACCCGACCGCCGTTCATTTGAGCGATCAGTTGTGCGCCATAACAGATACCGAGAATAGGGATGTTGAGGCGGAAGAGTTCGGGGTCCGGTTTGGGCGCATTCTGCGCATAGACCGAGTAAGGACCGCCGGTCAGGATAATGCCGATCGGGTGCAGTGCTTTAATTTTTTCGATCGAAATTTCGCCGGGATAAACTTCCGAATAAACATTGCATTCGCGTACACGGCGGGCGATAAGTTCTTTATATTGACCGCCAAAGTCGAGAATTAAAACAGTCTGATGCGTCATGAATCTGTATTCCTTGTCAGTAAATAAAAACGGCGTTTTCGAGAGAAATTTGAACAACGGATAGGTTTGACTCTGTTGCCCAAAATTTGAACCATCGATTGAAAACCGTCTTCTCAGAATAAATTATTGCGGACGGAAGACAATCCCGTTTTCATCCATTTTATCAATAATGGCTAAAGATTCGACTCGGATTCCTTTTTCCCGGATCATTTTTCCGCCGCTTTGGAAACCTTTTTCGATAGCAATGCCACAACCGACCAATTTGGCATGGGATTGTTCAACAATTTCTATGAGGCCTAAAAGGGCATTGCCGTTAGCCAGAAAATCATCCACGATCAGCACATGGTCCTGCGGTCCGAGAAAATGTTTGGAGACGATAATCGTATAGGTAATTCCGGTTGTAAACGATTCGACCGCCGAGGAATAGACTTCTCCGTCGATGTTTTTTGTTCGATTCTTTTTCGCAAATAGTGCGGGAACGTCAAATTCCCGGGCAGCTGCGACAGCCAGACCGATTCCGGAACTCTCGATGGTCAGGACTTTTGTGACCGGTTCATCCTTAAAAAGTCGATAAAGTTCTTTTCCGATTTCATCATAAAGCCGGACATCAATCTGATGGTTCAGAAAGCTGTCGACTTTTAAGATATTGCCGCCCTTTACGACGCCGTCTCTTAAGATTCGATCTTCCAATAATTTCAAGACATACCTCCCCTATCTGAATAACAAGTTAAATTTAATACACGGATGAATGCCTATTATAAAAGCATTTGTCTGAATCACTTCGGAAGGAAAAGGAAAATGCTGATTCTTATTTTAAAATTCTGAAACCCATAGCCGGCAGTTTCATCCGAATTTTACCGTTCTGAACGGCTATATCATTGTTCCAAATTTTATCATCTTCGGAAAGAGGGATCGATTCGAACAATTCATGGTTGATTAAATCACGGAAGGGATGAAAAGGAATATTAACGGGCAGTTCGACTGCTATTTCCTTATCCGAATTATTGATTATTACATAAACGGTTTCATTCTCGTGTTTCCGTTGAAATCCGTATATACCGTTCGGCTCGCAAAGAATAGAAACATAGCTGCCTGATTTCAACGCTTTTTCCCGCTTTCGTAAAGAAATCAACGTTTTATAAAAAGACAATAAATCATGATCCTGATCTTTTGGATCCCATTTCATTCCGCCTCTGCAATCCGGATCATCGTTCCCTTCCATCCCGATTTCGTCACCGTAATAAATCGCCGGTGATCCGAGGCATGTCATTTGAAAGACAACCGCAAGTTTCAAACGACGTTTGTCTTCTCCCGACTCGGTCAAAAAACGGGGTGTGTCATGGCTGTCAATCAGGTTATACATCAGCGGTGTAACTTCCTCATTATATTTAGAAAAGAGGTGATTGATTCGATGATCAAATCCGAAAGAATCGATTCTGCGCTTGGCAAAAAAATCCGATAAAGCATCCCGAAAAGCATAGTTCATTGCGCAATCAAATCGGTCACCATAACTGATCAAGCGATTCGCATCTGTCCAAGTCTCAGCCAATAAAAGTTTATCGGGATAGAGATGTTTAAATGCCGCACATATTACCTGCCAGGATTGCGTTTCGACTTCATCCGCAACATCCATCCGCCATCCATCTATGCCGGCAGTTTCGACCCAATACGTCATTACTTTCAAGATCATTTCTCGGACAGCCGGCGTGCCGGTACGTAATTTAGGCATAAGGGATAAATCGCCGAACCCTTCGTAACGGCTCAAAGTTCCTTCCGCATTAAAATCCGTCGGCAGAAACCAATCCGCATACGGAGAAGCTTTCCCGTTCATTCGGAAATCGACAAAAGGCGGAAAATTATTTCCGCAATGATTGAACACTCCATCCAAAATCACCCGAATCCCAAGATCATGCGCTTTCTTAACCAGACGGATTAAATCATCATTCGTCCCGAAATCGGGATCGACGGAGAAGTAATCAATCGTCGCATACTTATGGTTACAATCCGCATG
>JALHEL010000015.1 GCA_022837205.1 Leptolinea sp. | reverse complement strand
CTGACCTTCAATTCGGTCATCGAATCGATTTCAGGCAGTATTTCCTCAAAGAATTGAGTCGGGATAACCTCGATTCCCGTATTAAAACCGGAAAAACTCATCGAATTCCTCCGCTGTCCGAAATGCGGGCTGCATTTTCAAAGCGGGCCAGCTTTTTAACAAAGACCAGGTCGATATCTCCCACCGGTCCGTTTCGATGTTTGGCGACAACCAATTTCATCGCTCCGTCTAAACCGACTGTTTTACTGTCATCGGTATTGGGGTTATGAAGAAACATCACCACATCGGCATCTTGTTCCAACGAACCGGATTCCCGCAGATCCGACAAAATCGGGATTTTTTCCGAACGTTGTTCGACACTTCTCGAAAGCTGGGCGGCTGTCAAAACCGGCACATTTAATTCCCTCGCCAAAATTTTAAGATTTCGAGAGATATAGGAAACTTCCTGAACCCGATTCTCATTTCGGGAATCGGTACTCATTAATTGCAGATAATCAACGATGACCAAATCCAAATGATGCTCCAAATCCAATCTTCTGCATTTGGATCGGAGCTGCAGCGGCGTAATTGCCGGCGTATCATCCAAAAAAACGGTCGTAGTCCCCAACACATCCAATGCATCGATGAACATCGGAAGTTCATCTTCAGCCAATTTCCCGCTGCGAATCTTTTGACTGTTAATCCCCGTTTGTTGCGCGATCAAACGAATGGCTAATTGTTCATTGGACATTTCCAATGAAAACATAGCGACGTGCATATGATAATTTAATGCGGCATTTTTCAATACGGACAGCAGAAAACCGGTCTTACCCATTCCGGGACGTCCGGCAACGATGATCAAATCGGATTTTTGCATCCCCCCCAACAGGCGGTCCAAATCTTTAAATCCGGTCGGAACTCCGACGATATCCTGATCTTGCCGCGCAAGGAGCCGTACTTCATCGTAAATTGTTCCCACCACGCTGCGAATCGGTTGAACCTCGTTTCGGGTTCTTTTTTCGCTGACATTGAAAATCGCTTTTTCGGAATTATCCAAAATGGTGTCCAAACTTTTGGATTCGTCATAGGCATATTGTTGCATCTGGCTTGCCGCTGTTAAAACCTGACGCCGCACACTTTTTTCCGCGATGATTTTGGCATAAGATTCGGCGTGCATCGAAGAGGGTGTATTGCTTGCCAGTGAATAAAGATAAAGCTTCCCGCCCGCTTCCGTTAATTTTCCGTTCTTTTCCAATTCGTTGGCGACGGTTTGGACGTCAATATCTTGTCCTTTTTCCAGAAGAGCGGCAAACGCTTCCCAAATCCAGCGACAGCGGTGAATATAAAAGTCATTGGCGGAGATAATCTGAGCGACATCATAAAACTTTTCCGAATTAATCAGAATCGCTCCCAATACCGCTTCTTCCGCCTCACGGCTATGCGGTTGTAAGCGTAGATCGGATTCGGAAACTTCCGGAGTGAAATTCTCCGTAGGATAAGGTCCGTTTATTTCCATATCTTATATCGGGAAAAGAAGATCATCGGAATTTGAATCCGTGTCCTTCTTTTCGTTATCCTGTTTTCCCGAACGGTCGCTCTTTCCGGTTTCACCGGAATCGGGGAGATCAATATTTTTCAAAAAGTCATCGAAAATATTCAATTTCGCATCATCCACAAACTCTTCTTGATCCGGCTCCGCGGCGAAATTTTTCTTTGCCGAATTTAATTCCCGAATATCTTTCTCGGGTTGGATTCCGGCTGAAAGTAAAACGGTTTTATCGACAAAAATCGGCACTTTGCAACGAATCGCCAGAGAGATCGCATCGGAAGGGCGACTGTCCACAAGTATTTCGTTTCCTTGGGATTCCAAAACCAAAAATGAATAAAAAGTATCGTCCTGAATCTTCGAAAGAACAACGTTCCTGAGTTTCCCGTCCAACGCTGCAATAACATTTTTCAGTAGATCATGCGGTTGAGGGCGGCTGACTTCAATCCCCTGCAGCGCGATCACAATCGATTCCGCCTCAAACGAACCGATCCAGATCGGAAGGTACAGTTCATTTTTCGGTTCATGCAAAATCAATACCCGTTGTTGTGTGGTTAAACTGACTCGAATACTATCGACGGTTACTTCAAACAATTCAGACATTCAATCATCCATCCTCAGACTTCATTTTGAAAGTTTTTCTATTATAAGCTTTCGAATCCGAAATAATCTATATGATTATTATAAAGCAGCTTCACTGCACAGAAATATTAATCTTTTGAAAGATTTCCGGAATCCTTGGATATAATCTTTGTCAGAATGCCAAATAGTATTAAAGTCATATGATATTTATGAAAGTTGTTTACGCAAATATTTCACACTTTTTTAAGAATACTATGTACAATAAAATCACTGGCATTCCCATCGCTCGTTTTGGGCAGTAAATTATTTCAGTGGAGTCGCCGTTGGATCAGCTTCAGGATAAGATTATTCTCATAGAAGGTAAGCAGACCGATCACCCCTCTTTCTTTTTAAGTTTAAAGAAACGCGGGTATAATGTGGAAATTGCTTCCACCGGTAATAGTGCCATTGAGAAAATTCAAGAATCCGATCCGATGATCGTCTTGATCGATGCGGCTTCAATGCGAACAGCAAGCAATCGGATCGTCTACCGTATCAAGAAGCGCAATCCGGACCTGCCGATCATTCTCATCATCGATGAAATGCTCAAACAGAAGAAGATTTCCGACAAAGCCGATCTTGTTCTTTGTTTACCGTTTACCGTTCAAAAACTTTTGAATCGGATTATGCTTTTTGCTCCCGCGAAAAAAAGCACACTCAAATGCGCGGGCGACCTGGCATTGGATACCTCCCGTAATTGTATTTATATCGATAATCGGGTAGTCGGTGTCACTCCGCGAGTGTCCAAACTTCTCAATTTATTTATGGATCGTCCCGGCGAAATTATAAAACGGGAAGAATTATTCCGAGAACTATGGGATACGGACTATTTGGAAGATATGCGATCTTTGGATGTCCATATGCAATGGCTGCGAAAGGCAATCGAGGAAGATCCGAAGAATCCCCAATATTTGATTACCGTCAAAGGACAGGGGTATATGCTCGAACCAAACGGGAACGGGAAAAATAAAAAAATCGATCAGTGCGCTTTATCACCGGTCTGCTGTGAAAAGGAATCCTGATCTCCTGTCATAAGGTTCATGAATCCTTTGCGCCAAATGTTTATAATAAACATTAATAAGATAGGTCAAGCGGGACTTTAATTCGGCTTTCGGATGACAGAGAGTCGCCGGTTGATGAGAGGCGGCAACAAGTCCGAATTTATCCACCCCGCGCATAAAAAATGCGGACCGCTTTCGAAAAGCAATGATGCGATAAGAAGGTCGATTCGGGATCGTTATCTCCCGACAAAGAGGCTCTTGGTTGAGCAAATGCAGGTGGTACCACGGAAACCCCTTCGTCCTGCCGGACGGGGGATTTTTTAATTGATAGATAAGAGGAGCTATTTATGCTGGATATGAATCTCATCCGAGAAAATCCCGAATTGGTCATCAAATCGATGAAAGATCGTCAAATGGATCCCGCTCCGGTGAATCGTGTGATCGAACTGGATATGACCCGCCGAAAGCTTCTTTCCGAATCGGAACAACTGAAAGCGGAACGGAATGCGACTTCCAAAGAAATCGGTCGGATCAAGGATGCCGAGGAAAGAAACGCCAAAATAGAAGCGATGCGCCTTGTCGGCGATAAAATCGCCGAATTGGACAAGAAAATAAAGGAAACGGAAGAGGAATTAAATTCGCTGATCATGATTATTCCCAATATCCCGGATCCGCGCGTACCCTACGGTGTCAGCGATGCGGAAAATGTGGTCGTCCGCTACGAAGGGAAAATCGCGGAACGAGAGTTTGATCCGATTCCGCACTGGGATTTGGGACCGGCGCTGGGGATCATCGATTTTGATCGCGGTGTGAAATTGACCGGCAGCCGTTTTTACATTCTGAACGGAGCCGGTGCCCGTCTGCAACGCGCACTCATTGCTTTTATGCTCGATTTGCATATCCGGCAGGGTTATGAAGAACGGTACACGCCGTTTATGGTAAAAAGTGAAATACTCTACGGGTCCGGCCAATTGCCGAAATTCAGAGACAATCTTTATCATGATGCCGAAGAAGATTTTTGGATGGTGCCGACCGCCGAAGTGCCTCTGACCGGTCTCTATATGAACGAAATTATCGAAGAAGACAGCCTTCCGATGCGTTTTACCGCATATACTCCCTGCTTTCGACGCGAAAAAATGAGTGCCGGACGGGATGTGCGCGGTATTAAGCGCGGTCATCAATTTGATAAGGTTGAAATGTATTGTTACAGTCATCCGGATAAATCAGCCGATGAACTGGATCGGATGTTGAATGCCGCCGAAGAAACCTGCAGACAGTTGGACTTGCCTTATCGAATCGTCGCCCAATGCACCGGCGACCTGGGATTTAATGCTCGGATTTGTTATGATATCGAAGTTTGGGCACCCGGCTGCAAGGAATGGCTGGAAGTTTCCTCAGTTTCCGATGACGGTGACTTTCAATCCCGCAGAGGAGCGATCCGCTTTCGGGACAAAGAAAGCGGAAAAACCCGTTTTCTACATACTTTGAACGGTTCGGGATTGGGTTTGCCCCGCACATTGATTGCGGTGCTGGAAACCTACCAACAAGCCGGCGGGTCCGTGGTTGTCCCGGAAGTGCTCAAACCTTGGATGGGTGGTATTGACGTAATAGAGAAACAACAATAAATCGAAAGTTTTATTATTTCTTCCGATTTATTATTGTTTATGATTGTTAATTACATAATTTCCGGAGAATCAATTCCCAACAGAGCCAGGCAATTGATCATTGTTTGGCGTGCAGCCGCAGCCAGCCGTAACCGGTAATCTCGGACAGGCGGCTCCGCCTGCAATACGGGGCATTGATGATAGAAATTATTAAATGCCTGAGCCAGATCAAATGCAAGGTTGGAAATGAAGAGCGGCTTACATTCTGCAGCCGACCGTTGAATTTCCCTCGGAACCCGTGAAATCAGATCGATCAGTTCCACTTCGACCGGGGTCAGTTCGTAAGACAAAGCTGTTTGATCCGGCAATCCGTTTTCGGATTTTCTTAAGATACTGTTTGCCCGTACCGCGGCATATTGGATATACGGAGCAGCTTGACCGTTAAAATCAAGTGCCGCCTCCCAGTCAAAAGTGACTATTTTTGCATTATCCCGCGAGAGCATGGAATACTTCAGCGCACCGAGCGCTACTTTTTCCGATATTTCCGCTTTTTCCGCATCCGTTAATGACGGATTTTTTTCTTGAACAATCGCCAACGCTCGCGATTTAGCCTCATCAATTAAATCCTGCAGGAAAACAACCGTTCCGTCACGCGAGGACATGGTAACATTTCCCGGTAAATTCACGATTTCATATGCCAAATGATAACAATTCTTCGCCCACGAATAACCCATCAATTCCAAAGTCTTGAATATCTGCTGCAGATATAACGTCTGCCTGACATCGATGACATAGATCGAACGCGTCAGATGAAATTCTTCGAACTTCCGAATCGCCAACGACAGGTCCTTCGTCGCATACAAAGAGGTGCCGTCGGAGCGCAAGACGACTAACGAACGATATTTATCCTTCGTACCGCACAATTCATCCAATTTGACGACCACCGCATTTTCGGGGCGTTCGTCAACGGCGATTCCTTTGGCGATCAATTCTTTGACAATTTCTTTGCCCGAATCCTCCACATCACTTTCAAAATAGAGCTTATCGAACCGGACGTTCAATGTTTTATAAATCTGCTCGAAACCATCCAAACTCCATTGACGGGTAACACGCCATAATTCGACAATCTCCGGATCTTTTCGATCCCAGCGGGCAAAGAGTTCCCGGATTTCACTTTCTGCTTCGGGTTCTTCTTCATGTCGCCGGCTTGCTTCCGCATAGATATCACCCATCCAGCGGGTAATATCCCCCTCGGGTTTCTCGCCGTTATGATATTTCAGATAGCACCACAACCATTTGATAACATGCAGCCCGATATCCCCCAAATAATTCGCCCGAATCACATCATTACCGGCAAAATCGAGAATATTACAGACCGCATTTCCCAGAATTACATTTCGTAAATGACCGACATGAAATGCTTTATGAGTGTTCGGCTGGGAAAATTCAACCATTACGCGCTCACCGTTGCGTTGCCCTCTGCCAAAATTATCTTTTTCTTCCAACACCGTATCAATGACCCGCTGAGAATAAATTCGAGTGGTGAAATAGAGATTCAAATATCCTCGAACCGCTTCCGCACGTTCGAATCCTTCGGGTAATTCAAGGGAATCCGCCGTCATTTGAGCGATTTCTTGGGCATGCAAGCCAACATTTATTTTTTGTCCTCTGGAACGTGCGTCATCCGCCGCGACCTGAAAAAAAGAAGTGGATATCCCCCAATTTCCGCTGAATGGAATCCAGGACCAGGTAAGCGATTTCACCGGATAATTGTGAGCTTCACAAATTTTCCGAATTTGATCCTCTATCAGTTGTTGTTCTTTTTCAAACACGGCTCCTCCGCTGGTCATTCTTCACATGTGGCATTTTCAATAAGAATCGGACGGATCGGATCTATATATGACCAAAAAAGGGTTGAACTTTTTCTTTCAACCCTTTCCGATCCGGCAATAACATTCAAAAAGGGATTTCTCCCTCACGATAGCGTTACGCTTTTTTTGTCGCTGTCAGTTTCTTTATCAGGCGACTCTTCTTGCGGGCTGCATTATTCTTATGAATTACACCCTTTTGAGCGGCTTTATCCAAAGCAATTATTGCCTTCTTCACCATCTCTTCGGAATTTTCCTGATTCGTTTCGACAGCCAGACGTGCCTTATATAGAGCGGTTCGGGTAGATCCGCGAACAACACGATTTTGGATACGTCTCTTTTCGTTCTGTCTGTTACGCTTGATTTGTGACTTTATATTAGCCATTTCCTTATTCTCCCAAGGTTCAACACATAGTAGGGTTCCGGTCAAGTAGACTTTTTATGCCTATTTTTTCTCTTCCGTGCGCCCTTCGAGGGTATGTCCGGAACTTTAGAACGGGCATTATTATCCTATATCAGACCTATTTTGTCAAATCTCTTTTCGGCTGAAAAGTATGACGGATGATCAACCCCGCTGCGGCACAAACAGCGGTCACTCCCATGATCAGTTGATTCATGTCCAATCCTCCCACCATCGCCGTATCCAACCGCAAAAATTCGAGAAAAAACCGCCCGACCGGATAAACGATCAAATAAATCAAAAAAATATCTCCGTCTTTCAGCCGTTTACCAAATCGGTGATCGACCCAAAGCAGAAAACCCATGTTCAATAAGTTATAGATTAATTCATACAGGAAAAGAGGGTGATAGGTTGCCTGCTGTTCAAATCCGGGAATACGATATTGCGGATCGATGGTGATCGCCCAAGGCAGATCGCTCGGCGCACCGTACAGTTCCTGATTAAAATAATTTCCCAATCGGCCGATTGCCTGTCCCAATGCCAACCCGGGGGAAATTGTGTCGGTGAATTTGCTGATTTTGAATCCGTATTTTCTGCAAAACAACCATAACCCGATATATCCTCCGAGAATCGCTCCGGGAATTCCCAGCCCGCCGTTCCAAACCTGAAGGATTTTGACGGGGTTGTGTAAATAATAGCTTAGCGTAAGTCCCGAGGATTTGGAAGGCAAAAACACATGCCAAAGCCGGGCACCGATAATACCGGCGATCAAAAGCCAAAACAGACAACTCCAAATCGTATCCGGTGCGATTCCACGCTTTTTTCCGGTCCGGCTTGCGAGAAGTGTCGCACTGAAGACTCCGGCTAAGAAGCATAAACTATAATAATGAATAAGAAACGGCCCGATCACAAACCCATATGAATAAAATTCCAATGGTCCCCGCCTGACTTTTTTGTTGGTCTAATTTTCTTTCAATTCTTTCCGCATATATTGAATGCGCTGGATCGCCGTGATATGAGATCCAATCGCTATCGCCCACATGGCAATAAACGGGATATTAAACAACAGACAGGGAACCAAGAAAAGATAACGTTCCAGTCGTGACATGATGCCGAGCTTCATATCCAATCGTTCGATTTCGCCTTTTGCACGGGTATAAGATACCAGGATCGACCCCATAATGGCAATATACGCCACCATCATAGTCAGATAATCCTCATGAACCGCATAGTAATAAATCAAACCGCCGAAAATGAAGAATTCGGCATAGCGATCGGTACAGGAATCCAGAACCGCTCCGAATCGGGTGCCCTTCCCGCCGGTGGAAAGCCGAGCCATTGTTCCGTCAAAGAAATCGGTAACCGCAAAAAATACCAAGAGAATACCCGCCCAGGTGAAATGTCCCGTGGCAGCTAAATATGCCGCGATAATATGCCCGGCACAGCCAATAATTGTCACGGTATTTGCGGTCAGACCGATCTTCAGCAGAAATCGAGAACAGGTTTCGCCGAAACCCCTGAACCATATTCGACATTGATCGCTGAAGGTTTTCGGTTTTTCAGGTTGGTTCGATGAGTTGTTTGAAATATTTTCGTTCATAATGTCTTCTGTCTCCTTTTTATGCGGCATTTTCTCCGTAAGAATCCGCTTCTTCTTCAGACCATAATACTTCACGCGCTTTCCCGCCGACCTGAATCGGACCGACCACACCAATCTGCTCCATTCGATCCAACAGCCGGCTGGCTTTCGGAAAACTGATATTCATTTTTCCCTGTAGATACGAAGCGCTTGCTTTCCGTGTCCGGCAAACCAGGCGAATCGCCGCTTTCAAATCCTTTTCTTCTTTACCGTTTACTTCCTTTTCCGCGTCTTCGATCATTTCTTCCCAAGGAGCTTCCGCTTCTTCGACGGGTTTTGGCGATAATTTTTTCCATAAGGCAACGACCGAATCAATTTCCTGATCGGTCAGTAAAGGTCCCTGGATTCGAATCGGCACATTCAGACTGGGATCGACAAAATACATATCCCCCCTGCCTAATAATTTTTCCGCACCCTGTTTCCCCATAATCACTCTCGAATCGATCGCCGAAGCAACATTTAATGCGATTCGCGCGGGAATATTGGTCTTGATTTTGCCGGTAATCACTGTTGTATCCGGTCGTTGGGTTGCGACAACCAAGTGCATTCCCGTCGCTCGTGCCAACGATGCCAATGTATCGATATATTCCTGACCCAATTTATCCGCGCCTTTGACAATTTCCGCCAACTCATCGATGAAAATCACGATATAAGGTAATGGTTTCTGCCCGTTTCGAACCGCATATTGGTTATATAAAGATAATTTGCGAACTCCCACCGTCTCAAATAATTTATAACGGTTTTTCATTTCCTGAACTGCCCAGCCCAAAACCGAAATGCTTCGGTCATATTCGGTTTCGACTTTACCGAGTAAATGAGGCAATCCGTTGAAACGGAAAAGTTCCACCCTTTTGGGATCAATCATAATCAATCGCAATGTTTCCGGCGTGTTATTCATGATCAGACAAACCGCCATCGAACGGATTAAAATGGATTTACCGGAATTGGTCGTACCGGCAATCAACAGATGGGGCATCTGTTCCAAATCAACCACCACCGGTTTACCGGAAATATCTCTTCCGAGTGCGACATTCAACGGTGATGTCTTGGATTGAAACTCCCGGCTTTCCATTAAAGGGCGCAGACGAACTTTCAGGGAGTCCGGATTGGGGATATCGATCCCGATAAAATTTTCTCCCGGCACCGGTGCCTGAATCGAAAGATTTGCCACGCCCATTCGAACAGCCAAATCCCGCTCCATCTGCGCAACCTGAGCGACCCGGATTTTCTTGGGGATTACCGTGCCGTGACTTCCGTTCTTTTCCAAAGCGCCCGGAACAACCTGATATTGGATAATCGCGGGTCCGATACTGTAACCGATAACTTTCACCGGAGTGCCGAACTCTTCCATGGCGGATTCAATCTCATCGATTCGTGACTGAACATCAATATTCTTATTTAAAAATCCCATTTCCGGTTCCAGCAAATTAATGGGCGGCAACCGGTTGGTTCGCGGCTTGCTTTTTCCCTTTATTTCATTTCCGCCGATAACGGAATCGATCGGATGATTCGTAATGTTTTTTTCCAATGGATCGTTTTCCTCTTTTTCTATATTTTCTTTCATTAATCGTCTGCGAAAAAGTGTAACCTCATCGGAGGATCGGATCGGTTTTGAAGCGCAGAAATGTGCAACTTTCTTTTTTATAAAAACCGCCGATTCGGACAAAGGGCGATTCAAATCAAAAAGAAAATAAAATAGGACGGCAATGATTCCCCATAAAAGGATCGTCGCGGGAATTTCCCCGATCACCGCGGTAAGCTGGCCAAACAAAGTATCCCCGATTTTTCCTCCGGAGAAATGATCACTGCTTGAAGCGAGTGCCAGCAATAAGAAAAATAACAGAATAATTAAGCCGATTTTTTTCAACGGAATACGGATTTTTACGGTTGTATACCGGCTGAGAAAAATGCCGGTTCCGAGCCCGAGAAAAAGCACAACAAATATGATTCTCCCCGTCCCGATCCAATCATAAAAAAAATTCCGCATTCTCAAAATAAAACGGCCGTCGGTTTTTCCGGTAAAGCCCACCCATAACAGCAAGCCGGTCACAATACAGCCGAGCGCGAGGATATCCGGAATTAAAGATTCGCTTTTCAGCCGCGAGCCCGAAGGCTTTTGGGGTTCATTCTCTTGCTTGTTCTCTTTTTCAGGCATTCTCTTTATCTGTCAACGGATAAATGAATCAAATTTTATATCAAACCAAAAACACCTTACAGGTGGGAAGAATTATGTTCCTTTTCCATACGAATAATCGTTTTCGCCAGTTCTTCGATTGCGACCCGTTGCTTTCGATATAGATCAGCTTCGGACATCGCCAACTTTTTCGCCACTTCTTTCACCTTTAAACCTTCGATGAATTTCAGATCCAAAATATTATACAGAGTCCACTCTCCCGAAATAGACCGTTCGCCACTCGGACGGATCTGATCAATCGCTTTTTTCAAAATTGTACGCAAAGCATTTGTCGCATTATTGCTGTCACCGTTCATTTCCTGTTGAACGATATCCAATCGGATTAAGGGATTTTCGGTCAACCGTGGTCCGCCCCAATAATGGGTTAACGCATCTCGAACCCACGTGCTGACTTCTTCCAGCTCGTAGTCGGATTTTTGATCTAATACTTCCGCGGTGTTTAATAAACCGATCTTACGATATGAACCTAACTTCTCATCGTTGGAGAGTTCTCGCAAAACATTGAATGTTCGTCCCAAATACCAACGTTGCCATAAAACAATTCGAATTTTATCCGCCGCAACTTTTAAAGCCGATTGCGGTTCCGATTCCTCGCCGGTGACAGCCGGGTCAGTAATACCGATAATCGCCAACAACCAGGTTTTATTTTCGGTAAGATCACGATAGAAGACCGGCAACAAAATGCTGCCGTCATCCGTAATCGGTTCGTCGGTAAATCCCTGAAGCGCTTCGATTTTTTCGGAAAAAATAATCGGATCGGATAGACTCGTTTCACCGACATGAATCAGATTCTCAACATTGCCCATGGAATCCGTTACGGCAACAAAGACCCCTTTCGCCTGGTATATATCGCATAGGGCGCTGATAATCGACTCCAAATAGGTTTCCAGCTCCGAGGAAAATATCATCATATTTTCGAGACCGGAAACAATTTGATAGTCCTGATTTCCGTAGCCGGAAATGCTGTTTCTTTCAAACAACGGCATCAATAAGGTTATCAGATATTCCAGCACTACGATCGAAACGACCATCAAAAGGGACGTCCATCCGCCTACATTGATATTCAACGTTCCCGAGCTGCGCCGGATGATCGTTACGAGTCCCAAAGTCAGCCCGGCCGTCACCGGTCCGCGTAAAATCCATTCCATCAGGCGCAAGCGAACCACTCGATAAGACCAGGAAACACAAAAAGTGATAACGGAATAACCCAACAAAAGCACCATCAACAGGATCAGAATGTTGGCGATTAAATTGACCAGCCAAAATCCGAGTTCATGCCGCAGCAGAAAGCCGGATCCGTAAATCATCAAAGGAAATGTCCCGACCAAAACTCCTAACGCGCTGACAATCAGATAGAGCATCCTTCGACGGCTGGTCGGTGTTCGGGTCCGCTTAAAAGCATGATAAAAATTGATCAGCATCGCACCCAAAAGGACAAACAGCCAAACCCAAAAATAATTTAATTTCTCCGTCGGGATCATGGAAATTCCAAGATTTCCGACCCGTCGTGTTCCGTAAAAAAGTTGATTCTTCCACAGCAAGACCAAAAAAATCACCGAGAAAATATAAGTGACGGCGGTCATCTTTTTCCTCAGCTTCCGGATTGTTTTTCCCGTCATCTGTAAAATTACTTGGGAAAAATGAATCATCGTCGCCGGTAAAAAGATAATCCCCGACCAATGGATTTGCTGCCAAAGCAATTGATTTTGGTCAGATAATGTCGTCAGCGAAAGCGCATCAGCTGTATAAATCACGCTTAAAGCTAAAAGAATTAATGAGAAAACCCGTGCAAGTCGTTCTTTTTGAATAAAAAATAAAGAAAATAACAAAAGTGAAAATGACGCAATCGCAATGGATGCGGTCAAAATTTCACTGATTGTTCGAATGATAGGCAAAATCCAATTAATCATATCGTTCGCAGGCTACCGGATATTTTTTGCAAAGAATAACGCAATCTCCATATTTTGAAAATAAAAATCCTGATACCCGCAAAATTGAAACCCTTTTGAAAGCAGAAAATGAATCGCAGGATCATTTTTCGCCTGAACGGTACAAACAAGACGGGGAATTCCCACTTTTACCGCGTTTTCCTGAATCACCTTCAAGAGTGCAGATCCTATTCCTTTTCTGCGATAATCCGGTTTCACACCTCCTGTTTTTAATAAAATTCGATTCGTATTTTCATCTTGTTCCAAACGCACAAAACCGGCCACTTGGTTGTCATATTGTGCGACAATGACTTCCTGACGCTTGACCATCTTTTCGATAGCCTCTTCTCCACCTCCTTGGAAAGGAACATGGACGGTCTTCGGCAACTTGATATTCTGAAAGACAATCGTATATGAATCCAAATCATCGATCATTTGCGATTTCCATACATAATTGCTTTCAAAATCCAAGTCAATTTTCGTAATCAACGGGATATCTGCCATCGACGCCATCCGTATTTCTATTTCAGCCATGATTTATCGATATCCTTAACCTTTTCGTTTCTTTGATTTTAATCCTATTATGGAGTTATTACTCTTTATTTAAAATCCGAATGGCAACATCGCAAGGTGTTAATTGTTGATTCGCTTTATTTACAACCGTCAATCGCAAAATATAATCACCGTTCGGAATTTCACTGGTCGCCAAGACACCTAATTTTCCTTCAACGACCGGCATATTCCCCGCGGAAATAGCGTGCCAATCGGTAGGATCACTCAAAGAGGCATAATCATATTTGAAAAAACCCATATCCAGAATATTGACCGTTGCCATCAAATTATAAATACCCGATATTTCTTCGCCGGGTTTCGGTGCGATCCATTCGATTTGGCCGGGAATACATCCGCTTCCGGTAACATTCTGAGCGACAGCGGAAGAAGCATTCGGCGAACCCGATTCGACGCCCGTGCCGCTCGTTGCCACAATATTCAAATCGACGCCATCCGTGGTCGCCGGCAGCGATTGGATTCCCGTTGCTTGCGGAAGAGCCGAAATAATGAAATTCACACAGATAAATTCGGCAATGATTAACAAAACCGAAAGGATGACCATTGCCAGCGAAGTATTTAATTTATGCTGGGCAAACTCTCTTTCCAATCCGAAAATTGTCGAACGCCATTCGATAATCGCACGAATCAGCTTCCTTCCGTAAATTACCGCAGTGATTAACAAAACGGTATAAATCCAATTCTGATAATTCACTAAAAAGTTCAACAAGGATTGCATTGATTTCTTTTCCGGTCATCACATATCGGGGAGAATTTCGTATAAAATTCGGATGATTTTGGGACCGATAATATCGGCGATCTGTAAAACCTCTTGATGATCGGCTTTCATTTCTCCGTCATCGCTGCATTTATTGGTTATGCCGGAAAGCCCTAACACCCGCATTCCGCCATGCCGTGCCACAATTACTTCGGGTACCGTGGACATACCTACCGCATCCGTCCCCACGGTTCGGAGGAAACGTATTTCGGCCGGTGTCTCAAAGGAAGGCCCGCTCAACCAAGTATAAACACCTTCTTTGAGATCTATTCCTGTTCGAGTGGCGGCTTTTCTTACGAGAGAGCCATATTCTCGGTCATACGCTTGTGACATGTCCGGGAATCGGGGTCCGAATTGATCAAAATTCCGGCCGTTCAACGGATTGAATCCGCTCATGGAAACGAAGCCGATATGATCGGTGATCAACATGACATCGCCTGCGGAGAACGACGGATTCACCCCGCCGGCAGCATTGGTCACTATCAAACTCGGGATCTTCAGACATTGCATCACACGAATCGGAAAGGTAATTTCTGCCGGAGAATATCCTTCATAAAAGTGAACCCGACCTTGCTGAACCAGAACCATCCGCCCGGCAAGCTCTCCGATCACAAGCCGGCCCTTATGTCCTTCCACGGTCGAAAGCGGCCAACCGGGAAGATCGCGATAATCGATAATCAGCGGATGCTTCACTTCATCCGCCAAACCGCCCAATCCCGAGCCGAGAACCAAAGCAAGTTCAATGGGCGTTTTTATTTTTTCTTTGATTATTTCGGCAGCTTTTACATAATCGGCATATTCATAAGTTTTCATGGATTCATCTCCTTTTCCCCTTCTAATTATACAGGGAATCCCTCTTCGAACCGCAGATATCCAC
>JALHEL010000266.1 GCA_022837205.1 Leptolinea sp. | reverse complement strand
GTTTATTCCGGTCAATCATTTTCGTATAGATCGAGTAAATATGTTTCGGCCTGCCGGTAATTTCGCAGTCAATTTTTACACTCTCCATAACCGTTTTCAATCTCTCGATGATCTCTTCGATTTCCTTTTCGCGGATTGCGTGAGTTGTCGCTAAATTCTCGGCAATTTGGGCGTATTCAGCCGGATGAACATATCGAAAGGCAAGATCTTCCAGCTCCCATTTTATCCGCCAAATTCCGAGCCGGTTTGCTAAGGGAGCATAAATATCCAATGTCTCCTGAGCAATTCGTTTCTGCTTTTCCTTACTGACATGGCTGAGGGTTCGCATATTATGGAGACGATCGGCGAGTTTGATGATGATGACTCGCACATCATCCACCATCGCAATAAACGTCTTTCGTAATGTTTCATTTTTCAGTTGACGTTTGCGATCTCGCATCGCTGCCGAATCTTGGATACCCAATTCGATTTCATCGGTAACGGAAATCGGATCGTTATCGATCTTGTTTTGCGGCGAGAAATTTTTTTCGTAATCGTTTGTTTTGGGAATATTGGTCAACTTGGTAACACCATCGACCAATTTAGCGATTTCATCGCCAAAATTTGCCCGGATATCTTCTAAGGTCACATTTGTATCTTCAACGGTGTCATGTAAAAGGCCGGCGGCGATTGCGGCGCTTTGAACTTTCAGTTCGCTCAAAATCATAGCAACAGCGACGCAATGGGTAAAATAAGGCTCACCCGAAGCCCTTTTTTGGCCTTCGTGTGCCTTTTCGGCAAAATAATAAGCCTTTTCCACCAAATCTTTGTCGGCTTGCGTATAGTTATCCGGCAAACCGGCAAGTAGATCATCAAGCAACATATTTTTTTAGACCTTCCTGAAAACAATGACAATCAATGAAATAGGTCAAATTTTCTATTAAATTCCTTCGCATAACAATTATAAATTATTTGTTTTATTCATAACAAGGTTTTGAAAGAAACAAGAGAATTTCTTATAAAATATATAGAAAGATCGATTGTTTTTTCTTTAAGAAGGAAATGGAATTTCCCCAAAATAATGAGAATTTTTTCGAATTTCTTAATCTTACGCTTATTCTTCCCTTAACAAACGATCAATACGGTGATCCTTAGATATAATTTGAGCATCTCATCTAAATAAGTGAGAGAGATATCGAATTCGGAGCAATAATGCGAAAAGCAGAAAAATTCATAATCGGCAAATATTTCCCTTTGACTTTGCTGTTAATAATGGGAATTACTTGGTTTATTCAAGTTCCGCGATATGGATTTTATCTGGATGACTGGATTTATTTGACAGCATATGATCAAGGCGGAATTCACGGACTGATTAATTATTCGCTGATTGACAGCCGTCCCGGATTGCTTCCATGGGTTATCGGATTGGGATTTAAGATTGTCGGGAATAATCGATTAGGCTGGCAGATTTACTCATTGTTTTGGCGGTATTTAGGCGGCGTCCTTAATTGGTTATTGATTCGAAAGTTATGGCCTTCCAGAAAAGATATTGCCGCTTATTCGGCAATTCTATTTATGATTTTTCCTTTCTTTAAACATCAGGCGTTCAGCATCGCTTATAACCAAAATTGGGTTCAATATGCCCTTCTAATATTATCTTTTCTATTAACGATCATGGCAATCCGTACCGATTCGAAGAGGAAAAAGATCATTTTCTTTCTTCTTTCTTATCTGCTTTCCGCCGCTCAATTAATGATGACGGAATATCTTTTATCATTAGAAGCTATTCGGGTGGTGCTGATTTGGTTTGCGCTACGCGATCGACCATACTCAAAGCGAAAGCGATTTTCTCAAACGATTAAAATCGTTCTTCCCTATTGGGGAATTCTTTTTGCATATATTGTTTGGCGTTTTGCCATAATGCCTCAGATGATTCATGATCGGAATGAGATTAATTTGTTCAGCGAACATCCCGGTTTCATTGATCTATTTTTCTATTTGGTACAAATGCTTATCCAATATATGACTGAATCGGTATGGGGAATTTGGTATCGGAGTTTAGACCCGGCAAATATCGATTTGAGTATTCCGAGTATAAGAGCAGCATTAATAATCGGAACGTTTGTATCCGCGATTTTAATTATCGCATTTACAAAGATTCGAAAAACAGACGGATTTTTCGATGAGAACGAAGAGGGGAAAGAAATACTCCTGGTGGGGATTCTTGCAACTCTGTTGGGATATTTACCGGGGATAGCGATCGATAAAAGCCCTTCCACGCAATTTCTTTATCATGATCGTTTTTTGATACCGAGTTTTTGGGGAATTTCGTTGGCTCTCACGGCTTTTATTGCTGTTTACCTCAAAGGATTTCGAAAAAAAATTATTCTTCTGTCTCTCCTTTGCGGCATTTGTGTATTTTTTCAGATAAAAAATTCAATTTACTATCGGAATGCTTGGGAATCCCAACAAAACTTCCAATGGCAAATGAAATGGCGAGCACCGGATCTGAAAGCGAATACAGCGGTCTTGGGAGATGCGATTATCGCTTCATTTATGGGTGGTTGGGCTGACGGTGCAATGGTTTTTGAAATGTACGGAAAAAACGACGGTTATAATCCGACACCTTATTGGTATTTGGTGGTAGGAGAAGGCGATTACAAGGATGAATTCGATCAGAAACTTCCAATCTCCTATGTCAATAAGATTTATAACTTCAAAGCTCAATTTGGAGACTTTTTGGTATTGACGAAGCCGGAATGGGATCGTTGCCTATGGGTTTTGGATGAAGCGGATCTGAAGAATCCGTATATTCAACCGGTTACAAAAAATCTCATACAATACCAAAATAAAAGTCGGATTTTATATGACTCGGCCTATAAGATGCCGGAAGGTGTTTTCGGTTCCGATTATCGTCATGACTGGTGCTATTATTATGAAAATGCAGCCAGAGAAGTGGACCTGAAGAATTATGAAAATGCGTTGGAACTTTATGAAGAGGCGACAGCGGCGAATATGGATATGAAGAATCCGGTGGAACTAACCCCCTTTATCCGATCCGCCGCGATGACCGGACGATGGGATTTAGCCGCCGAATTAACCGAAAAAGGCAGCGCTCAACCTCACATAACCTGGGAATACTATAAAAATCTTTGGGAACTGCTGTTTCGTGACACGCCCGATTCAGCCGCC
>JALHEL010000014.1 GCA_022837205.1 Leptolinea sp. | reverse complement strand
GGATTTCCTTATGAAAGCATTATCCTGGAAAAGCCGATTAATTTCCGTGAGGCGAATTCCGGCAGGGCATGGAGTCGGATACGCACAACATACTTTTCTTTCCGAAGATTCGCTGATCGGCGTTGTTCCGGTCGGATACGGGGACGGATATCACCAAGCTGACGGGAATAAAATGTTGATACGCGGACAGTGGGTTCCCGTAATCGGTCGTATCTGTGCCGATGTCAGCATGGTGATGTTGCCCGAATATTATGAGGTAGGGGAAGAAGTTGTTTTAATCGGAAAGCAGGGAGAGAAAGAGATCTCGATTGAAGAATTGGCTAAACTTTGGCACATAACTCGAGCCGCTGTCACATGCGGAATCTCATCTCGTGTTGAAAGGCGTTATCAAAAATCGGGATAGATTGAAATTTACAGATTCAGCCAGCGTTGTGCTTCCCTTGGCAACTCACGAATACCGGCAATTCGTTCCGTGCATTTTGGAATTGAGTTGAGGAATTCTCTCCCATAACGTTTTGTCAGAACACGGTTATCCAAGATAACTACCACACCCCGATCGGATTGAGAACGAATCAAACGGCCGAATCCTTGGCGAAATTTTAAGATTGCTTCCGGTAAACTATATTGACTGAAGGGGTTTTCAAAGCCTTCCGAGCGGGCTGAGAAAATAGGATCGGACGGAACATCAAACGGCAATTTTACAATAACAACAACCGAGAGCTTTTCGCCTTGGATATCCACACCTTCCCAGAAACTGCGGGTTCCCAAAAGGATCGCCTGATCGGTCTCCCGGAAAGTTTCCAGTAGGGAAGAGGCAGATGCTCCTTCCCCTTGTTCATAAATAGTTATTCCCGCTTTTTGCATTTCAGGGGCGATATCGGTAGAAGTACGTTTTAATTGCGCATAGGAAGTGAAAAGCGCCAATGTCCGCCCGCCCACAGCCTTACATAAGTTGATCAACGAGGTATCTACCATGTGTTGAGCGGAACCTTGATTGGGATCGGGAATGTCGTTGGGAATAAAAAGCAAAACGGAGTTCTCATAATCGAAGGGTGAGCCGACGACTAATTCTTCCGCTTCGTCAGCGGACAACCGGTCGCGAATATAATCGAAAGAATTATCAGCTGTCAGTGTCGCAGAGGTGACAATGATGCTTTCTTTTTCATGCCAAAGCATTTTTTCGATTAAATTCCCGACATGCAGAGGGGCGGAATTTAACGATAAACGGTTGTTCACGGGCGATATTTCGATCCAATAAATCGTTTCCGGATCCGGTTTAACAATCAGATTATTTACCATCTTTTTGGATTCCGATAATTTTTTCAATCCACCGTGAAACGAGTCGATCAATTCTCGAAGTTCTTCATCGATATCATCCAAATTCATCAGGGAACGATCAATTTTTTCCGCGGAATCAATTAATTCCCGGATATATTTTTCGGTTTTGTCCCAAATAATTTCAATATCAGCCCATCCCGCAAGCGTACGTATAGCCGAAGTAATCCGCAATTGCTGTCCGTAAACCGTAACGGGGTTCCCTTCACGGGCTTCTTTCATAAAAAACTGAAAAGTCTCAAATAATGATTTGAGAGCTTCTTCAGCCAAAGCGCCATTTTCCGAAATAAAGGTTGTCGCGTTCACAAACAATTGATATTCGTCCGGCTTTAATTTCTCCGCAAGTTTATTATCCATTCTTCCCAAAAGGCCCCGTCCGTAACCGCCGAGTTCCTGCAGTTGATGGGATAAATCCGTTTGGGTTATACGGACGCTCAATGCTCCGGTAGCGGCTGATTCAAGATGATGCCCTTCATCAATAATAAGGTACTTGTATTCCGGTAAAACATCGTTTCCGTATGCCATATCCGTCAAAAGGAGTGCATGATTAACAATAATGACATGCGATTTTAAAGCTTTGGCTTTGGCTGCATAGAACGGACATTGTCCGTCACGGTAATGGGGGCATTGATTGGGACGGCATCCTTCAAAATCGGCGTTCAAGCGTTCCCAGATTTCGCGATCAATCGGGCCGTTCAGGTTAATCTCGCCGCGGTCGCCTTTCCCGCCTTCATATAACCAAACCAAGACCTTGGAAAGTACGCGTAATTCATCCGCATTTTCCACCCCATGCGAATGAAGCATCTGAACTCTTCGGGGGCAAAGATAGTTGGAACGTCCTTTTAAGACAGCTGCACGGAAGTCCTCCTGAAGGACATTGTTCAGTTCGGGAATATCTTTTCGGATCAATTGTTCCTGAAGGTTTATCGTATTCGTAGAAACAATAACCCTTTCACCATTTTGTTTTGCCCAATGAAATGCCGGGATTAAATAGGCAAATGATTTGCCGGTTCCGGTCCCGGCTTCAATAAACATGTGTTTCCCTTTGGAAAAAGCAGTGGTAACCGTTCGCAGCATCTCAATCTGTTGAGATCGCTGTTCATAATTCGGGAAATATTTACTGAATGCTCCGCCGTATTCAAGAATTGCGGCCATTTCATCTTCTTCGAGGGGTATCGGATTTTCCGAAGGCTTCAGAGGATCGACGTTGTTCCCGCCCTCATTCAGGAAGGTCGGAAAAGTTATTTTATAAATCGGTTTGATTTTTTCGCCGTTTTGAATCCGTTTTTGAATGATTTGGCGAAATAATTCCGCTTCATTCCAATGTATTCCTTCGGAAAGATTTACGATATCCGCCAACAGTTCTGCCGGTAAAGATTCGGCTCTCTCGATCAAACGATTGAATACCTGATAGGTGGTATAACAATCCGCCAACGCCCGGTGCTCATCACGGACGATAATGCCCATTCTCTGCGCCAAAACGCCGAGATTATAACGGGGTGCATCGGGAAGCAGGATGGATGCCAAATCATATGTATCATATGATATTATGCCCGACAATGATATCATTCCCAACGAATTGTGCGACTTTTCCGATCACTTCACCGATTTGCGGTGCGTTACGGACCATTTCATTGGTAATATGGGTCAATTGGGTAATATTGGAAGGAATCGGCCGATTCGGATTTACAAGAGTTTGAAAAGTATCTTCCACCCGAGCCCCTTTAAAACGTAATGCGGCAATTTCCGTAACCGCATCCAGGTTGGGGTCTAACCCGGTGGTTTCAATATCCAGAGCAATCATTCATTTGTTTCTGCTTTCTAATCCGAATTTTGCAACTCCCGATTCAAAAAATTATGTTGTATCGGCTGTTGATGCGCGATGATTCATCGCTTATTCAAATTATACCTTCGAGAAACCTTGGATTGCATTTTTTTACTGTACTTAATAAAAGGACAAAATGAGACTTTATAAAGTCCATAATAAATAAAAGAGACCAAAAATCAGTCGCTTTTAGCGAATATCGATTATTTTATAAACAATGGGAGCGATTTCTTGTTTTAATTTGTATTTCTCTACGCCGCTGATTTTCAGAGTCATGATGCGGTAATTTTTCTCATCCGAATAATAGGTGGAAAAAGTAGAAATATTTCCGTTCAATTCGACGATTTTTTGAATCACCGCCAAAATCTTTCCGGGGACGTCTTCAACCATTATAGTCAAACGCACCCCTTGATCGCGGGCGCCGGTAAGTTCAAGAAAGATACGAATCAGAGAGGACGCTGTAATAATTCCGACGACAAAATTACCGCGAACGACCGGCAAGGATTTAACGTCATAATCACTGATGATCCGTGCCGCTTCCTCTATGGGGGTATTTTCCGTAACGGTCAATACTTGCTGAACCATGACATCTTCCACCAATGGCATCGGTTCATCGGCTTGCTTGGCTTTTTGAATAAAATCTTCCAATCTGTCTTTGGTAATTAATCCCATCAGCCTGCCCTGACGATCTACGACGGGAAGGGAATGAATCGATTTTTTGTCAATCAGATCTTTGGCTGTCTCCAACGTAGCTCGCGGTCCAATTGTAATTACAGGATTTGTCATTCGAGCGCCGACCAACATTTTTCGATTTTTCTCCAATCAGTTTTATTTTTTTGAGTGTCATATTTTGGCAACGGTGGTAAAATACAACAAGTTGTCACGAAATGATATAACAAAAGTCATAAGGATTATATGACGTTCCACTATTTTAGCATGTTTATTTCTTTTATAATAAATCCTTGTGACATCGCAAGTTATCGCTACAGCGTATTGAAACATACTTCAATACGCTGTTTTTATAATACGTCATTTCGACTTTAATGAAATAAGAGGAATTTATGTATTCTGATAAATTGGCATTATTTCCCAAAACCATTCTGACCCAACGGTTACAGCTTCGGCCTATTACGCGGGCGGATGAGAATGATATTTTTGAATATGCCTCCAATCCTGAAGTAGCACGTTATATGTCTTGGTCAGCTCATCGTACATTAGCTGATACAGAAGAATTTTTAAAGTATATCGATCAGGTTGAATCCGAAAAACTTCAAATAGACCGAGGGATTGTCTGGCGTGAAAATAACAAAATGGTAGGGACGATTGCCTTTGTTTCGATTGACTTAGCTTTAAGGGTGGTTGAACTCGGTTATTGCCTTTCCAACCAATATTGGGGGAGAGGAATTATCGTAGAAGCTGCGAACGCCATGATTGATGCGGCGGTTCGAACGTTGGATATCCACCGAATAGAAGCCGAATGTGAAATTGATAATTTTAAATCCGAAAGGGTAATGCAAAAATTGGGGATGGAGCAGGAAGGTGTAATGCGAAAGCGCCTCCCTGTTCATGGGGTTTATTGTGATGCCAAACTCTACGCGAAGGTTGTCGGTTAATCTTTATTAAAAGACCGTACCGAATTGGCGATCGCCGGCGTCTCCCAACCCCGGGACAATATATCCCTTATCATTCAAATGATCGTCGATTGCCGCCAAGTGAATATCCACATCGGGATGAGCTTCCTGAAGTGCTTTGATTCCTTCCGGCGCTCCGATAATTCCGACAAACTTAATGGTTTGTGCACCCCATTTTTTCACGATATTCGTGGTCGCGATGGCTGAACCGCCGGTGGCAAGCATCGGATCGAGGATGAAAGATATATTAAACGGATGATCCTTGGGCAGCTTGTTGTAGTATTCAACGGGTTGTAAGGTCTTTTCATTGCGATAAAACCCGATGTGAAAAACATGGGCGTTTGGGATTAAGTCCCAAATGCCCTCGACCATTCCGAGTCCGGCGCGAAGGATGGGGATTAATGCAATGCTTTCTTTCATTTCATAAGCTGTGGTCATGGATAAGGGGGTTTGGACCTCTACCGGGCAAAGCGGCAAATCACGAGTTGCCTCATAGCACAACAAAGCGCCCAATTCATTTACCAAATGGCGAAAAACCGTCGGGTTGGTGTGAACATCACGCAATATCGAGAGTTTATGTTCGATCAATGGGTGGTTTGTAATCGTTACGTTGGACATAAAAAGCCTCCGTTAGGTTTAGATCGGAAACAATTATAACAGGGGTGGAAACAAAGCGATCATTTATTCTTGACCTTATAAAAGTAACCCATAAAGGAAAATAATTATAAAAAAACCGACCAATTTCATTCTTTGGCCGGTTTTTTTGTTGATCTTATTATGAGGTCTGCTTTTTTGAAAAAACCAGATGATCGCCCTCGGGTGCTAAATCCACTTGAATTGTGTCACCCTGAACATATTTTCCGTTCAGAATTTCCATTGCCAAAGGATCCTGCAATTCATGTTGTATTGCACGTTTCAAAGGACGGGCACCGAATTCGATATCTGTCCCTGTTTCGACAAGAAACTCGATCGCTTTCGGCGTAATATCCAACATGAGGCCGCGCTGGATCAAGAGGTCGCGAACATGCTTCAACTGAATGTCGACAATTTGTTTCAAATCTTCCTTTGTCAGGCTATGGAAGACAACGATTTCATCCAGTCGATTTAAGAATTCCGGTTTAAAAGTATTCTGTAATACTCTGTTAACCGCATCACGACTGACAACCTTTCCTCCGTTCATCCATAGTTCGGATCCGGCGTTGGAAGTCATGATGATTACCGTGTTCTTAAAATCAACTGTTCTTCCCTGACCGTCGGTCAAACGCCCATCATCCAATACCTGTAACAGCACGTTGAAGACTTCGCTGTGAGCCTTTTCGATCTCATCGAAGAGGATGACACTGTAGGGGCGTCTGCGAACGGCTTCCGTTAATTGTCCGCCTTCTTCGTAACCGACATAGCCCGGAGGAGCTCCGATCAATCTCGATACGGTGTGTTTTTCCTGATATTCGCTCATGTCAATCCGGACCATGGCGCGTTCATCATCAAACAAAAACTCGGCTAATGCTTTCGCAAGTTCGGTCTTTCCGACGCCTGTCGGACCTAAAAAGATGAAAGAACCGATCGGCCGGTTGGGGTCCTGAAGTCCGGCACGGGACCGGCGAACCGCATTGCTGACTGCTTTTACCGCTTCATCTTGACCGACTACCCGTTGATGCAATCTTTCTTCCATATGCACCAGTTTCTGTTTTTCGCTTTCCATCAAACGAGAAACCGGAATTCCGGTCCAATTCGCGACAACCTGAGCAATTTCTTCTTCATCCACTTCTTCTTTGAGAAGGGCACCCTCTTTTTGGATTTCCTTTAACTTCTCTTCATAAGCGGCAAGTTGTTTTTCCAAAGCCGGTAATTCGCCATAGCGTAATCTGGCAGCTAATTCCAAATTGTTGGCTCGTTCCGCCTGTTCAATCTGAATGTGCAATGATTCGAGCTTTTCTTTGACTGTTTTCAGGTTTTGAATTGCTTCTTTTTCGGTATGCCAGCGGGCTGTCAACTGGTTTGATTTTTCCTTCAGGTTGGCTAATTCTTCTTCCAGTTTTGCCAAACGATCTTTGGAAGCTTGATCATGCTCCTTTTGGAGCGCTTGCTTTTCGATCTCAAGCTGCATGATTTCACGGTCAACACTGTCCAAAATCTGCGGTTTGGAATCTATTTCCGTTCGTAATCGAGCCGCTGCTTCATCGATTAAGTCAATGGCTTTATCCGGCAATTGACGATCGGTAATGTATCGGTTGGATAATGTCGCCGCTGCAATGACGGCAGCATCGGTAATTCGAACGCCGTGATGGACTTCGTAGCGCTGTTTCAAGCCTCGTAGAATACTGATAGTATCTTCAACCGAAGGTTCATCGACAAATACGGTCTGGAATCGACGTTCGAGCGCCGCATCTTTCTCGATATATTTTCGATATTCATTTAAGGTTGTTGCACCGATCAGATGTAATTCACCGCGTGCAAGCATGGGTTTAATCATGTTACCGGCATCCATTGAGCCTTCCGCAGCTCCGGCGCCGACAATCGTGTGCAATTCATCGATGAAAAGAATGATCTGACCTTCGGAATCGGTGATTTCTTTCAAAACCGCCTTTAGGCGCTCTTCAAATTCGCCCCGATATTTTGCACCGGCAACCAAAGCGGACATGTCGAGTTGAACAAGTCTTTTGTTTTTCAAACCTTCCGGCACATCTCCTTTGACAATTCGCTGAGCCAATCCTTCCACCACCGCTGTTTTTCCGACACCGGGTTCCCCGATTAAAGCGGGGTTATTTTTCGTCCTGCGGGAAAGGATTTGAATTGTCCGTCTGATCTCATCATCCCGACCGATCACCGGATCAAGTTTCCCTTGACGGGCGATAGCGGTCAAATCACGACCGTATTTTTCCAGTGACTGATACGTATCTTCCGGGTTTTGACTGGTCACTCTCTGACTTCCGCGGATCGACATTAATGCTTTCAGAATACTGTCTTTCGTCAGTCCGAATTGTTCCAATCTTCTTCCTTCCACGCTGTCACAAAGGGCCAGGAATAAATGTTCCGTGGATACATATTCATCTTGCATCCCCTTGGCAATTTTTTCGGCATTTGAGAAGACATCCGCCGTCGTCCGCGACATTGAAAGATTACCGCTGCTTCCATAAACTTTCGGTTGATTTGCCAGTGATTTTTCAACGTCATTGAGAAGTCCGGCGACGCTGCCGGAAACCCGTGTGACAATAGCGGGAACCGTACCGTCCTGTTGCCGTAAAAGCGCCAGTAACAGATGAGCCGGTTCAATCACTTGATGCGAAAATTCAATCGCAATCTGTTGAGACTGGGCAACTGCCTCCTGAGCTTTTTGTGTATATTTATCAAAATTCATATTTTCTTCTCCGTTATATACCTTTTAAAAGGGTTATTTTTAGTAATATTAAGAATCTATTTCAAGACGCTGATACTATTATAGGGGGTGGATATATGAAAGTTATTAACGGAAAGAGGCAAAATGGAAAGAAAAATCGAAACATTGAATGAATATCAAGCACAATGTATGCGGACAACAATCGGCGGCATGGACGAAAAGATGACTCATTTAGCCTGGTCTCTGGCATTGGCGGGAGAGGCGGGAGAATTAGCCAACCGGACCAAAAAAGTATTTATTCACGGACATCCTTACGACCAAGACAGAGTGATTGAAGAATTGGGGGATATTCTCTGGTATGTGGCCGTCTATGCCCATGATATCGGTGTCGATTTGGAAGAAGTTGCGGAAAGAAATATCGAGAAAGTCGCCAAGCGATATCCGAACGGATTCAGCCCTGAGGCGAGCATCAATCGAAAAGAGTGAAATTTCTCATTGGGGAAACCGAATATTTCCAACGGTTTATGTTATAATTCGCTGCGTCATTCGGGCGGATAGCTCAGTTGGTTAGAGCACATCCCTTACAAGGATGGGGTCGCAGGTTCGAGTCCTGTTCCGCCCACTTCCGATCAACAGTGTAACAAACAAAATATCCTGTTTTTATACAGGATATTTTGTTTTTTTATGCTGAATGATTCAATTTTTCCCCCGAGCAGAAGATTAATAACATCCGGCAGGATTCAGCAAATACGCCTGACCTTGCCCGCGAGCCAATCCGTAAATCCCATACCAACCATAGATCAGCATATTTGCATTGCCGACCGTCGTTTTTGCGCTGGGATTCTCAGTGTAGCCGCTGCAGTAAACTTCATTTGCTTTCCCGTTGACGACAACCGTTGCGCGATTGACAATGGTTTCCCCGTAAATTGCCCGACCGCCGGCATGAACACGGTCAACATTTCCGTTGATGATGACGAGTGCATTATCGACTGTCGAACTATGTCCTTCTCGGTCGGACTGTCCTCCGGCATAAACCCACCATGCGGAGCCGTTGATGATAATGACGCTTTTAGGAGTCTGGACATTATGTCTGGCGTAGGTAAGAGCGCCGCCCATAATCATGCTTTTCCCCGCAAATTCCACTTCCGGTTCGATAATTAACGGCACACCATTACAGAAAAACCAAAATGACCGGTCTGCCGGCCATGCGGTTCTTTTAGCACCCGTATCCGATGCGATACGAACTACCGTAATTTCTTTATCAATTGGGATTCCGAAACCGTCATCCGGCTCTTCTGTGTCACTTGTCAAATAAATGATGACCTCACCGGCTTTGTCGGGAATATTCTTTAAGGCATCTGCCATGGTTTTAAACTGACCCGAGTTTCCCACATAAATTCTTGTTATTCGGTTTGTTCTCGGTTTGTCCCAGGTCGGAGGAGGACCTTGCGGGATAGGCGGTCGTACCAACGCCGGAAAGTTTTGCTGACTGATCGGAACCGAAACGTTGTTGAAAGGCGTCGGTGTGGGAACATAAGGGGAGTTTTGACTTCCCCAGTTCATCATCCCGCCGCTCGCATCTTCAATCGGCTCGCTTGGCTGAGGTTCGTTTTGCTGTCCTACTTCGGCTTCCAAAGCTTGTTTTGTCGCCTGAAGCTTCAGGATATTGATCTCCAGCTCCAATGCTTGATTTGTCGCTTGAAGGTCTTGAGCCGAAACCGATCCGGCTGTAAACAGCGCGATCAAAATCACAATGAACCAACGCATTTTTTTCATGCTTCCTCCTTTTTCCGGTGACTTCTCGAGCGCATAAATCTTCTTTACGATGGTTTTGCGTTTTCACCAATTATCCTCATTCATTAATAACGATACATAAAAATATTGAATTGAATGATTTGACCGCAAATCCCGCACATATGGAAAGAAATTCTGAACGTTTATGCGTAAGATCGGCACCTTTATTGAATCAGATATAAAATTATTTATTGATCAACAAACTTCCTTTTTATGAGGAAGTTTCTCAATGACTTATTTCCGAATACTATTGTTGTGCTCGTTATTATAACGGAAAATTCCGATGAATAACAATGGTAACAATTTGAACACCTCTACTTGACAACGATTTCTATCGTCAATAAAATTAAATTAATATTTTGGTCTTTTTGGGAAAAACATGGAACTGACAAGACGGCAGGAAAAATTCATCCATTTGTTTGTTGATTTATATCGGGAAATGCATAAACCCATCCATTATTCTTTATTGGCGAAGAAAATCGGGGTCAGTTCGTTTACCGCATATGATATGTTACGTCTTCTTGAGAAAAAAGGATATGTCACTTCAAAGTATCAAATTAATTCCAATAAACCATCCGTAGGACGTTCGGAGATTGTATTTACGCCGACTTCATTGGCTTATAGCCGTTTCCCGGAAGAGATGCCAGATACAAAGACGGAAAACCCGAATCCTGATGAAACGGAAATTGCGGAAAAAGTTCAACCAAATCAGATCATTCAGGATCATGCTTTGTCTGAAATCGTTTTAAATCAAATTTCGATTGATACGCCGGATAATTTACGTTTTTGCTTGAATGTTTTGACCGATTTAATCACAGGGCTAAAAAGCTGCTCAAGTTGTCGTTTCTTACTCAAATGGATCTCGCAATTTGTCGGTAAAAAAGGAATTATTACTACCCGGTCGGGGTTGCTTTTCTTTGGCGGATTTATTTTTGGAATGGTAACACGGGAAAAAATTATCGACCTGGACAACGATCGATCGATTGTCCCTTATATGGAACGATATCGTTCTTTGGTTATGGAAATGGATCCCCAATTATGTAAACAATTGGGGAATGATATCAGTGAAATGTTTACTTTTATAATAGAAAGTGAATTAATTTGATAAAGGTTTTTGTCTCATGACTACAACGATTGAAGCGTATCATCTTATCAAGCGTTACCCCAACCAGGGAAAAATGGATCCGGCGGCACTTGACGGGGTGGATCTGAAAATCGAATCAGGCCAACTGTACGGTCTGGTCGGCCCTGACGGAGCCGGGAAAACGACTCTGATCAGGATTTTATCAACCGTTATTCTGCCGACATCCGGAACGGCTAAAGTGGCGGGTTACGATATTCTGAAACAAGCTCAAAAGGTTCGACCTCACTTGGGATATATGCCTCAGGCTTTCAGTCTCTATCCCGATTTGAGTGTTATAGAAAATTTAAGATTTTTTGCAGACATAAACGGGGTTCCGAAATCAAAACAGAAAGAGCGAATTGATGATTTGTTAGATTTCGCCCGCTTATCCGATTTTACTTCTCGACGCAGTGAGAATCTCTCCGGCGGAATGAGAAAAAAATTGGCTTTAGCTTGTGCTTTAATCCATGAACCCGAAATTCTTCTGTTGGATGAACCGACGACCGGTGTCGATCCCGTTTCACGGCGGGAATTATGGCAGTTATTGGCAAAAGTGATCGAGCGCGGCGTGACCGTTTTGGTGAGTACACCTTATATGGATGAAGCGGAGCGCTGCGACGTGGTGAGCATCATTTTTCAGGGAAAGATGTTGGTTTCCGGTTCACCACTTGATCTTGAAAAGCAGTTGCCTTTTCAAATGATCGAAGTGAAAGCCAAACCGCGCGGAGTTCTGCGGAAAGTCGTGGACAATTCGAAAGAAGTTCTCAGTTGGCGGGCGGTCGGAGATCGCCTTCGACTTTCGGTTAATGATCCTGCCGGCGCTCAATCTCACTTGAGATCCGAATTAATAGAAGCTGGCGCAGATGTCAGCATTCTTCGGGAAGCAAAAATCGGAATGGAGGATGTTTTTATTCATTTGATGGAACAGAAGGAAAAACAGGCATGAGTGGCGAAAAATCTGTTCAGGTTTCTGAACTTACACGAACATTCGGTAATTTTGTCGCAGTGGATCATGTCAGTTTTGATATTCCGAAAGGTGAAATTTTCGGTCTTCTCGGGCCGAACGGAGCCGGAAAAACAACAACGATTCGTATGTTATGCGGCATTTTAAAACCGACATCCGGAGAAGCCAGAATTCTCGGTTATGATGTGGCAAAAAAACCAGAAGAAGTAAAAAAGCGGATCGGGTATATGTCTCAAAAGTTCTCGCTTTATAACGATTTGACAGTGGCTGAAAATTTAAAATTTTATGCCGATCTGTACGGTATTCCGCAAGAAACGATGAAGACTCGGAAAGTCGAATTGATTGAAATGGCGGGATTAAGAGGGCATGAGAAACAATTAACCAGAGATCTTTCCGGTGCTTGGCGGCAGCGGTTGGCGTTGGCGTGCGCCATTGTTCATGACCCGCCGATGCTTTTTTTGGATGAGCCGACTGCCGGAGTCGATCCGGTTTCCCGGCATGATTTTTGGGAGTTGATTTATACCCTCGCGGGACGAGGGGTCAGCGTTTTGGCAACTACCCATTATATGGATGAGGCAGAATTTTGTAACGTGATCGGTATGATGTATCGATCAAGATTGATTGCATTGAATGATCCAGATTCTCTGAAGGAAGCAATGAACGGCGTTTTATTTGAAATCGATTGCGATGAACCGGCTCACGCCGAACAGCTCTTGAAAAAAAGAGACAATATTCAAGATGTAGCGGCTCATGGTGTATTGCTGCATGTTTTGGTGAAGGATGAAAGCGATAAGATGATGTTAGAAAATACATTGCAAGAGAACGGGATCAAAATTGCTCGGATCGAACGGATTTTACCCTCATTGGAAGATGTGTTTGTATCGTTAGTTAATCAGGAAAATCGGATGCATGTTCGAGCCGGAATCGATTAAGGAGATATTTATGAGGCAAAGTTTTCACCGCATAATGACCATTGTTCGAAAAGAATGGATTCATATTATCAGAGATCCACGTACGCTTAGCTTGGTGATCATTATGCCCGTCATGATGTTATTCTTGTTGGGATATGCTGTCGCAAATGATGTGAAAGATATTCCGTTAGCCGTGGCAGATTTATCCCATACCGATGCCAGTCGAACTTTGATCGACAAACTGACGGGCAGTGAATTTTTCCTATATACTCACGCCGCTCAAAGCGAAGATGAGATTTTGAAAATGTTGGATGAAGGAACAGTTAAGGCCGGACTTTTTATTCCGGAAAATTACGGAAGAGAAATATATACCGGCGGATCAACTACCATCCAATTTTATATCGACGGGACGAATCCCACAATCGCTCAAACCGCACAACTGGCAGCGGAAACCATTAGCCAATCCTTATCACAGGAAATTCTGATTCAGCGTCTGGAACGCAGCGGAACGGGTATGCAAATCAGCCTGCCGGTTGATGCCAGACTTCGTTATTTATACAATCCCGATATGAAACGGATGAATTTCATGATTCCCGGTTTGGTGGCAATCATCTTGCAAATTCAAGCATTATTGCTGACCGCATTTGCGATTGTCCGCGAAAGGGAACAGGGAACATTGGAACAACTCATCGTTACTCCGATCAAATCATGGGAACTTATGCTTGGGAAGATTCTGCCTTTTGTTGTTGTTGCATTTATCAATGTGGTGATGACTGTAGCGGTTGGCGCGGTCTGGTTCGGGGTGAAAGTTGTAGGGAGTTATGCTTTATTAGCCGGCCTGAGTCTGATTTTTTTGTTGGGTTCCCTGGGACTGGGCGTTTTCATTTCCAATATTTCAAAGACACAGATGCAAGCCATGTATATGGCGTCATTTATTATGATCCCTGCTTTTATTCTCGCCGGACTATTGTTCCCGCGTGAGAACATGCCGGGACTCGCCTATTATGCTGGATATCTGTTGCCGGTCACTTATTTCCTTGAAATTGTCAGAGGCATTATTCTCAAAGGAGCCGATTTTGTCATCCTATGGAAGTGGATCTGGCCGATGGCTGTATTCAGTATCGTTGTTTTCTTTGCCAGCGTTCTGATGTTTCACAAACGTCTGTAATTGTTTAATCAACAAAAAAAACTTACTTCTTTAACAGGAGTTTAAAATGAAAAAGAAATCATCAATCGGTATCTCGCTCTTTATCATCTTGTGTTTGTTTCTTTCGGGGTGTGAAAACCTGAACGGTCAAAACACTTCACTCAAAGCTTCCGGAACAATTTCCGCCGTACAAGTCGATGTTGCTCCTCAAATAGGCGGAACGGTTGTATCAGTGAGCACGGAAGAAGGGGCGCAAGTAAAAAAAGGAGATGAATTGTTTCGCATAGACGATTCTTTGCTAAAGGCACAACGTGATCAAGCCGATGCTTCCGTTACGCTGGCGGAATCGGCATTAGCCACAGCAAAAACTCAATATGATCTGGCTGTCGATTCGGCTCGACAACAGGAACGACAAACACGAATAAACAGTTGGAATACCGAACAATCCAGCCAATTCAAGTTACCTGTATGGTATTTTGATAAAACCGAAAAACTTGCTTCCGCCAAAGTGGAAATGGATGCCGCAAAAGCGGACCTTGACGAAGAAAAAGCCAGTTTGGAAAAAATACTTAACGATAAAGCTTCCGCGGGGTTTTTAAATGCGGAAAAAAGATTGGCGAATGCGGAAGCTTCCTTCCTGATTGCCGATCAAGTTCTCACGCAAGCAACCAATGCGAAAGATAAAGAAGAATTACAGGATTTCGCTCAAGATCAATATGACACCGCTAAAACAGAGTTGGATTCCGCGCAGTCCAATTATGATCGTCTTTTAACTACCCAAGCCGCAAAAGATGTACTGGAAGGAAGAGCCAGAGTCCGAGTGACTCAGGAACGTTATGATCGGGCTCTCGATTATTACAATTCATTATTAAGCGGTGACCAGTCTTTACAAGTAAAAGTGGCTGAGTCCAATGTCAGCCAGGCGGAAGCGGGATTAAAACAAGCACAAGCTGCGCTCTCGGTAATTGATGTTCAATTGGAGAAGACTATCGTAAAGGCTCCCGTCGATGGAATAATTCTTGCTCGAAACATTGAAATGGGTGAAACAATCGCTCCCAACGCGGTTGTATTAACGGTCGGCCAATTAGAGAATGTGAATTTGACAGTATATATTCCGGAAACGGAATACGGAAAAGTAAAGCTGAATGAAAAGGTATCCATTCAGGTTGATTCGTTCCCGGACGAGACTTTCACCGGCACCGTTGTATATATTTCCGATCAGGCAGAATTTACTCCGCGGAATGTGCAGACGATGGAAGGACGAAGAACGACCGTGTATGCCGTAAAAATTGATGTACCGAATCCCGATTTGAAACTGAAACCGGGAATGCCTGCGGATGTTACCTTTGAGGAGAAATGATGATGAGAAAATCGGTGGTCGTTACAGATAGTGCAGCTCAAGTTCCTACGGAAGCTATAGACAAATACGGTATCGAGGTGATTCCGTTATTAATTTCCTTCGATAATAAGAATTATTTGGATGGGATTGATATTTCTGCACACGAGTTATATCAGAAGATGCGGAATGATAAGATTGTTCCGAAGACAAGCGCGCCGACGATTATGCAGTTTTATCAAAGCTTTGAAAAGCATATAAAAGAAGGCGTCTCGGAGATCTTATTTGTTTCACTTTCAAGTAAATTAAGCAGCACTTACAATGCAGCGTTAGACGCCGCCAAAATGATTCGTGAGAAATATCATGACTGTGAAATTGTAATTTATGACAGTCTAATGGCAACGATTGCACAAGGTTTTTTGGCAATCGAAGCAGCGCAACGTTTCGAAGAAGGAATGTCGATCAAAAATGTGGTAACTTTTTTGGACGGAGCCAGAAAAAGGACCGGGATAGCGGCTGCCTTGGATACGTTGGAATATCTTGCTCGCGGCGGAAGGATCGGGAAAGCCCAATATGTTTTGGGGACAGCTATTCAGATTCTGCCGATTCTCGGAATCGATCAAGAAGGGATTGTCGCCCCGGTAGCTAATCTTCGTGGGAAACGAAAGGTTATTCCCACAATGGTTTCTTTGATAAAAAAGCAAATCGGTGCATATCATAAGGCTCGCTTTGCTGTGATGGAAGCCGATGCGCATGAAAGGGCGGAGGCTCTGCAGAAAGCCGCAATGGAAGCTTTCCCGAAGAATGAATTCCCGATAGTGGAATTTACACCGGTTATGGGAGCTCACACCGGACCGGGGCTGATCGGTTTGGCGTATTATTGGGAATGATGGGGATTGAGAAAAAATATTAAATTAATGGAAAGGTCATATTATGCCAAATCAGGGAATAGATGTGCAGTGGTTTATCTCGGTAATCCTTCTGATTATCGGTAGTTATTTACTGGGATCGATTCCGTCTGCATATCTTGCCGGTAAATGGATACGTGGAATTGATTTACGGGAATACGGTAGCGGAACAGTCAGCGGTTCGATGGTTTGGGAACATGTCGCTAAATGGGCGGTGGTACCGGTAGGGCTTTTTGATATTTTCAAAGGCTTTCTGCCAACTTGGATGACTTTGAGATTCGGTTTGGGTGAATCTGCCGCAGTTATGGTCGGATTAGCAGCAGTTATAGGGCATAATTGGCCTATCTATCTTAATTTTCACGGTGGTCGTGGGCTGAGTCCTTTTTTAGGAAATCTATTAGCTCTTTTTCCTTTAGGTTGTTTCATCATGCTTCTTTCACTGGGAATCGGTTGTCTGTTGACTTTTGCGCCGCTTCCATTAATTACGATTCTTTTGATGCCTGTTTTTGCAAACATTTTTAATGGGCCGAATGCTATCTTGGGGTTGTCACTGGGAATGTTGCTGATTACCGTCGGTAAACGTCTTGAAGCCAACCGGCGCCCGCTGCCGAAAGATCCGGAAGAGCGGAAAAAAGTGATTTTTCTTCGTATTTTTTACGATCGCGATATTCCCGATCAAAAAGAGTGGATTCGCAGAGAACCTACGAATCAGAAATCTGTTCCTCAACACAAGGAGCCATAAGTGAAGAGTTTACCGAAAACAGGATCACAATATGTCTTTGGGTCTTGCGGTTTGAAAGCCGATGATGTTGTCTGGCAAACACTTCCGAATGGACGGATCGAAATTCGCTATACTTTTCAACTTTTCCAAGAAGGTCCCAAAGGTTATGTTCACGGGGGTGCCTCAGCGGCTTTGATGGATGAAGCGTTGGGCATCGCGGTCTGGGAGAGCGGTTTTCACGGAGCAACGGTTCATCTTGAATTGAATTATCGTAAACCTATTCCGCTCGGGGAAGAAGTTCGTGTTGAATGCCGGGTAACCTCCGAAGGAACTCATTCGAGAAATGCGGAGGGCATTATTTATCGATCGGATGGATCAATAGCAGTTGAAGGAAAAGGGAAATTTGCATTAGCGCCTCAATTATTTGGAATTTCATCATAAAGGCAGGAAGCTCATGAAATTATCCGGAAAAATAACTTGGGTCGGAATCTATGCAATTGCAATGGCTTTTTTAGAGACCGCCGTCGTTGTCTATTTAAGACGTATTTATGGGATAACCGATTTAATGCTCAGTGTTCCTCCTTTTGATCCGCAGATCGCTGCGGTTGAATTGGGCAGAGAACTGGCAACGCTTGTCATGCTTTTGGCTATCGGTTGGGTTGCCGGTGAACGAATTCAATCAAAACTGAGTTTTGCATTGATCGCATTCGGCATTTGGGATATCTTTTACTATATTTGGCTGGCACTGGTTATATCATGGCCGCGATCGATTTTTGATACCGATCTTCTGTTTCTGATTCCGTTGCCGTGGTGGGGGCCGGTAATCGCTCCGGTGTTGATTTCGTTGCTGATGATTATCGGAGGAATTTTAATTGTCCGAAGGGAAGACCAGGGGATAATCGTTCGTCTCCGAATCTCAGA
>JALHEL010000265.1 GCA_022837205.1 Leptolinea sp. | reverse complement strand
CGCACATGTAACTAAATCTTTTTTCCATGTAATTTCATTAGGAGCATGAGCTTGCGACTCAGCACCGGGTCCAAATCCAACACACGGAATCCCATATCGTCCTTGAATAGAAACGCCGTTCGTCGAAAACGTCCACTTATCAATCAGTGGCCTTTTACGAAGAGGCATAGCTTTTTCGTCACCTATCCGATCGTCACCGAATAGTTTTTTATGTGCATCAACAAGTGCCTGAACATGAGGTGCATTCTCTTTATTAATCCATGTCGGAAAATAACATTCTGTCTCATATTTTAATCCTGTCCAAGAAGGTCGATCATACATATACATCGATACTTTCACATCATCGCCATATTTTTTACAAGAAGGCAATTCTCGGATTTCATTCAAACAGTAATCCCAAGTCTCACCGGCAGTCATACGGCGATCAATGGAAATCGCGCAGGAATCCGCAACGGCACAACGGGATGGAGAGGTATAGAAAATTTCAGAAACCGTACACGTTCCTCTTCCAAGAAAACGAGCATCTTCATAATGATCGGGGTTATATTTTGGGTTTAACATTTTCACCAGCCCTTTTATTTCCTTATCATCCCCATCATCATTTTCATTAAGCGAGCGGATATCCTGTATGATATCTGCCATTTTATAGATTGCATTATCCCCACGTTCCGGAGCGGATCCATGACAAGAAATACCGTGAACATCTACCCGTATTTCCATCCGACCGCGATGTCCGCGATAAATTCCACCATCTGTAGGCTCTGTAGAAATCACAAACTCAGGAGTAATTTTGTCCTCATTATGAATAAATTGCCAACAAAGACCATCACAATCTTCTTCCTGGACTGTGCCTGTCACTAAGATTTTTATATCATCAGGAATTAGATTCATATCCTTCATTATCTTAGCGCCGTAAACTGCCGCCACAATGCCGCCTTCCTGATCTGAACTGCCACGCCCGCCTATTTCATTCTCCGATTCGAAACCTTTATATGGGTCAAATTTCCAATTGTTGATATTTCCAACGCCTACTGTATCAACATGTCCGTCATAAGCAATAATCTTGTCGCCTTTTCCCATCCAACCGAGTACATTTCCTTCACGATCAATCTCAACTTTATCGAATCCGACTTTCTCCATTTCATTTGCAATTCGCCGAATCACTCCTTCCTCGTTTGAACTCTCACTAGGAATTGCAATCAGATCACGTAAAAATCTGACCATATCAGTTTCATATTCTTTTGCTGCTCTTTTTATTGCATCAAAATCCATGACAAAATCCTCCTGCTTGTTATTGTTAAATATATAGATTTTTCTGAGCCTGTCTTGTAGAATTGTTGTTGAATTCAATTGTCTTACAATTTAAATTATAACAAAAATGCTTAAACTTGCAAGGTAATAAAATACATAAAATTCGGAAAGAAATTCTAAATTATAGTTTTCACAAAATAAATATTACTAATTTTAAATATATGGTCTTAATATATATTCTATATTTTATATATCATATATTAAATAATAGTGGTGCATAAGATCATACCAACTCGTATTCAATAAGCTATCATATTATTGTCTTTTTATAAAAATGATCCGCTCCATAGCTGAAATATCCCGCCCCTGTACGGCATACGCACTCGCTTACGCCTTAAGGGGCGGCTCAGAGTTCCTATTCTTCGCTATATACTTCCTTTGCCAGCCGAAACACCGCCCATGCATTCGGCCAACCCGCATAAAAAGCGGCATGAGTGATCACTTCCGCCATCTCCTCAGCCATAACCCCGTTCTTCTTGGCATTCATAAGATGATGCTTCATCGATTCATCGAAGATCCCCTTCGTCATCAAAACCGTAACCGTAATAATGCTTCGATCGCGCAACGAAAGCTGGTCTTCTCTTGACCATACTTCTCCGAACAGCACATCATCGTTCAGTTCGGCAAATTTTGGTGCAAAGGTACCGAGAGCGGTTCTTCCTGCAGTTTGTTTTTCCATTTTAATTCCCTATTTCCTTTCATCTTTTGAATGATTTTAGATCGGAAGCCATTCAAGCACCCGTTGGATATAGGATTCCCAAAAATCCCAGTCGTGCTTTCCCGGTCCTTCCTCATAAGTCACAGAGACTCCGTTTATCCGTAAAAATTGAGCGAATTGCCGATTTGCCTTCAATAAATAATCCTCTGTACCGCAGGCGATATATACTTTCGGGAAAGAAACGTTCGGATCCGTTCGCTTTTTTTCGAATAAGATTTCCGCAGCCACTCTCGGATTTTTATCGGTCAGCGCCGCGGCTCGAATGTCACCGAAACAGGCATCTTCTCCGATGATATTACGGTCGGGATCATCAAACGGATATTCGAAAATATGAATGGCGCCGGAGAGGCAAGCGATATATCCGAAAGTTTCATGGTATTTCAAACCGTTTCGCAGCGCACCGAATCCGCCCATCGAAAGCCCGGCAATAAACGTATCTGCCCGATCGGTTGAAAGACGAAACATTTTCCGTGTCATTTCGACCAATTCCTGCCCGATATAAGCGCCGAAATCCCCGAAACAGGAACTGCCGAACGGATGATCCACATAAAACGAATTTTCCCCGGACGGCATCACTACGGCCAAATTCCGCTCGGTTGCCCAACGCTCAATCCGAGTATTGGATGTCCAAGCCATACAGTTTTCCGTCAGCCCATGAAGTAAATATAATGTCTTATACGGTTCTGTATTCCCCGGTGACACGTCTATGGGAAGGATTACCTGCACCGGAACTTTTCGATGTAGTGTCTCGGAGTAAAAATTGATTTGAAGCAAAGCCATCGCGTCTTTTCTCCTTTCTTTCGGTCTGATCGATCGGCCGTCCCATCAAGGGGTGATTTGCCGATCATTTCTATAGGACACGCTTCCCCTTATATGCAATTGGCTCTTTGAAAATCCCTGCAGCACGATAGGATGATCGCTAAAGCGCTATTCCCGCCTCTTCGATAAAATCAAAAAAGTTTTGACCCGAATAGCCTCGCGGGATAGGCGGCATTTTTTCGAAGGTGGATTGCATCACAATGCTCGTTCGGGTCTCACTGCTGCGAACAATACCGTGCAATACTTCCAGAGCATGAAATGCCATTTCTTTGTTGGCCCGATTTTTTCTTCCCCGTCGCAATGACCAAGCCATTTCGGCTACGCCGAGTCC
>JALHEL010000264.1 GCA_022837205.1 Leptolinea sp. | reverse complement strand
TACTATGATAAGAAAAAAATGGCGGTACGATTCCCGTTCGGTCACGGTTTAAGCTATACCACTTTTGAATATTCGGATCTGAAACTCAGCAAAAAATACCTCAAACAAGGTGAATCTCTCGATGTTTCGGTAAATATCACGAATAACGGGAAAGTGAAAGGCAAAGAAGCGGTTCAGCTCTATGTGCAAAGCACACATACCGGCGTTCCGCGTCCGATAAAAGAATTGAAAGAATTTGCAAAGATTGAATTGGCACCCGGGGAAACAAAAACAATTCATTTCACCTTACCTCCCCGAGCCTTCGCTTATTATGAAGTCAAAATTAAGAATTGGTATGTCGAAGGCGGATCCTATGATATTCTGATCGCAGCATCTTCTCGGGATATTCGCTTATCGGATTCGATTGAAATTGCTGCCGGGGATCCTATTCCGTTTAAAGTTACCCCCGATACTCTTATTATGGATTTACTCAAACTGCCAAAAGCAGCCGAATTAATTAAACCATTTATGGAAGCCGCAGCCGGTCACCTCAGTGCAAACGCGGAATCGAATGAGTTGGGTGATGCAACAAAAGCAATGCGGGAAAGTATGATTATGGGACTACCGTTGCATGGGATTCGATCCTGGATCGGTGACACTTTCACCGATGAAGCAATGTGGCAAATTATCAATACCTTGAACCAAGAAGAATAGGAGGAAGCCAATCAGAGAAACACAGTATATCTTTTTACGGAGGCAGGGAATTTATCCTGCGATGTTCAGCTTACTAATTTATAAGGAGAGATTGAAATGAAAAAATTTGCTTTATTGTTTACGCTCGTGCTGATCTTTACAGCCGTATTCACCGTTGCTGCAGAAGATTTTCCGCGCGAGGAATCTTTAACGACAAATGGCCAGCAATGGGGGGCACCCGCGAACTTTAACCCGTACGCTTTGTCCAACATTGCCTGGCCAGTTGCCGATACCAGACGAATCCCCATTTATGAATCACTGTATATGTACAATATGCTGACAAATGAGAATGAACCATTATTAGCGGATGGTCCTATCGTCTGGGAAGATGATTATAACATTATTGTTAAGATCAAACCCGTCGCACATTGGTCAGATGGTGAGCCATTAACCGCGGATGATGTGGTGTTTACTTTCAATTCGCTTGATCCCGATGTGATCGGATATCAGACTCAATGGTCCGATGTATGGTCCTATCTTGAAAAAGTGGAAAAAGTGGATGATCTGACGGTTCGCTTTACAATCCCCGCCGAGCCATACAATGTGCATATGCTCCCCAGCTATTTGGCGGATACCCGTATTTTCCCGAAGCACATTTGGGAGCCCTTATTTGAAGGTGAACTGAAAGAAACCACCGCGAAACAGGAATATTTCAATGAGAATCCGATCGGTTCCGGTCCGTTTAAGTTGAAATTCTATGACGAGACCAGAATCGTACTGGAACGGGATGACAATTATTGGGGCCAAGATCCTTCGATGTTTGGGAAACTCACCGAAGTTAAATACTTCATTCACCCGATTTTTGAGAGCAACGAAGCCGGTAACTTGGCATTTGCCCAAGGTGAAATTGATGTATCCCAACAATTTATTCCGAGTATATGGGATATTCAAAAGCAACTGGTGGACGAAAACGGGAAATCCTTAGTCACCACATATTATCCGGAAGCTCCTTATCAACTGGGTTACAGCATGCCTTCGTTGGTTATCAACATGACGAAACCCGGCTTGGATGACTTCACCGTCCGAAAAGCAATCGCGTTATCACTTGATTTTGAAGCGATCGGTACCAATGCCATGAGCGGATACACACAACCGATTGAAATCAGCCTCTTCAACAACTATCTCTTCAAGGATTACCTGGATTACGACGATGAAGAGATGCTCAACCTGATGTGGGATACCACCGATCTGGATGGAAACCGCGCAACCGCCAACGCCATGTTGGACGAAGCCGGTTATAAAGATATCGACGGCGACGGCATGAGAGAAATGCCGGACGGCAGCAAGATCGAATGGAAGGCAATGGCTCCCGCCGGATGGTCAGATTGGAACATGTCTCTCGAAATTTTGAGCGAATCGGCAAAAGCCATCGGCTTGAATATCATTACCGATTTCCCCGAATGGTCTGTCGTACAACCCAGAATGTACAGTGGCGATTTTGATATCGTGATGTGGAGTCCTTTCCCGAACCCGTCTGTTGCCAATCCTTGGCGCTGGGCATGGACGCCACTGTACAGCAAAGGTGTTCCTGAATTCGGCCAATCCGCCTATCGAAACTTCAACCGCTATCATAATGATCGCGTCGATGAACTTCTTGATCAGGCAGCTGTTTCAAAAGATAAAGACGAACAGATCCAAATCTACACCGAAATCAATAAGATTTGGCTCAGCGAGCTGCCCACCATCCCATTGATGTATCGTCCTTCTTCCTTCCAAACCACTTATGAAGGCGTTTGGACAGGATTCGCAAAGAACGGTGACGGATCCAACATTCCTCCTTTGGATTGCACGGATCAGGCTGCGATTAAAGATCTCTATAATCTGAAGCCGGTCAAGAAATAAAACAACTTTCAATACCGGGATGGCAGATGATGCCATCCCGGATTTTCATAATTTGACTTTTAGTATTTCCCTTTTCAATACTATAAAAGGTAACGCGCTAAAAGTAAATTTATGATATTTCCAAGGAGGATACTTTGAAAGGATTTTGGAAATATTTTCGAAAAAAACTGATTTGGTATTTCGTCACCTTCCTGATCGCTTTATTTTTGAACTTTCTACTGCCGCGCTTAATACCGGGGAACCCGGTTGACTTGTTATTGGCGGACATGCTGAGCGGCGTGACCGATACAGCCCGTGCGACGGAAATCCGGCAATCTACTTACAATTACTTCGGATTGGATAAACCGTTGATTCAACAGTTTTTTATTTATGTCAATAACGTTTTTCATGGGAATCTCGGCCGCTCCTTTAACCAGTATCCGCGCCTGGTCAGTGAAATTCTGACGCAGAGCCTGCCGTGGACCATCGCGATCCAGCTTCCTTCTCTGATTATCGGTTGGATCATCGGGAACCTTCTGGGTGCGGTAGCCGCTTACCGAAAAGGAATTTTTGATCGGATTATTTTCCCTCTTTCTCTCTTTTTCAGTTCGATTCCGGTATTTGTATTGGC
>JALHEL010000263.1 GCA_022837205.1 Leptolinea sp. | reverse complement strand
CCGTTGACTTTTGCATATCGAACGGAAATTCTCGTCGATCAGATCAATGCGGGACAGGATAGTTTGAATACACTCGAAAAAGCGACCGAATATTCACGATTGGCGATCGAACATGGGAACGAGATAATGGAGACGCATCGGGCACGCGGTTTATTGCTGGAAATAACCGGCAACTATGAGGACGCAATTAATGAATTTCAAATTGCGATTTCCATTAATCCGAATATATCGGATCTTTACCTTGCACTGGGAAGAAACCTGCGAGCCGCCGGAAAAGATGCAGAAGCGATCACCGCATTTGAAAGGGCACGATCACTGAATCCTTATGATTCATGGGCACCTTACTATATTTCCCGAACGTATAGCGGGAACGGTGAATATGCCAAAGCGATTCAGCAGGCTCAGGATGCAATCGACTTAGATCCGACCAATGCCATGTTTTATTGGAATCTCGGAACGCAATATTATATGTCCGAAGACTATGCCAATGCTTTGACGTATTTCAGGTTGGCAATTCAGGGCGGGACCACTCCCAACGGCGAAATTATCGAAGGAATTCCTCTCTCGTACGATAACCGTGTTCCGGAGCTGTATTATATGTACGGCATTATTCTCGCCCGGAGCGGGAATTGTCAGGAAGCGGCGGAAATCGTCAAATTGATTACACAAGGCATTCCCAATGATACGATCGCCGTCGAAAACGCTCAATACATGACCGATATCTGCAAATCAGGGACCTTTGATATCACATTGACGACGCCGACCGCACCGGCGCCGGCAGAATAAACATAAAAAAAGCTTCCGGATATGCCGGAAGCTTTTTTTATGTTTTCGTTTTATTTCAATCATCCGCTTTAACGGACGGCACTTCGGCGCGTTTTGGCGCGCGTTGACTTTGATTCTCCTGTTATGGTACGTTTCCGTGGTTGCGGTTTCCCGGCATTCGGCGATAAGATCAAATTAAGATTCATCAGCGATTCGGCATCCCATTCTCTTCGACCGCAAACATCGCATACCCAACAGGGAAAATCAGGAACGGTTATTAATTCATCCTCAATCCAGGTAAAATAAGTCGCCGTGGTAAAATGCGGAATACCAACCTGGCATTCTTCACAATATTCGACTCTTTCCATATTTCATTCTCCTTTCAGTGATGCGGTCTCCAATTCATTCTGAAGGGTCACATGACTGTTAATCACCCGAATGTGATTCAACGGCCAATAGCAGAAAAATGCGTTGCCGATCAGATTTTCTCTGGGGACAAACCCCCAACTATGCGAATCAGAAGAATGATTCCGATTATCTCCCAACACAAAATATTGATTTTCCGGAACTTCCCATTCACCGGAATAACCGATCGGTTCATGTACCCAGGGTTCATTGATCAATTCACCGTTGATATACAATTTTCCATCCTTGACCGTTACAACATCTCCGGGCAATCCGATCATCCGTTTGATATAATCCTTCCCCGGGGCCACGGGTGCCTCAAAAATGACCACATCACCCCGCTCGGGTTCACTGAATTTATAATTCAGTTTGTTGACCATTAACAATTCCCCTTCCGTAAAGGTGGGTTCCATACTGATATTCTCTACCCGAACCCGCGCGATACAAAAATCGATCGCAAAATACAGGACGGCTGCCATCAGCAGCGTCTGAACAATTTCCCAAATCATTCCTGCTGTCGTCTTCTTTTTCTCTGCTTCTTTTTTCTTCGTATTTTTATTTGTTTTTTCCGGTTGTTTTTTTGCCATTCGGGTTTTATCTCTCCGCTCGGTTGTTTTTTCTTTTATAATACACCTGTTTTGTCAGAACAATCTAAATAAGATTCTATTTGTTTTTAGAGATTATTTTCTTTTTTCCGGCTCAAATAGGGTTATCGTCTGGCGCGATAAACAATTCGAATCGGTGTCCCGATAAACCCGAATTGCTTTCGGATCTGATTCTCTAAATAACGGGTATAACTGAAATGTGCTAATTTCGGATCATTCACGTAGATTAAGAATGTCGGCGGATCACTGCGCACTTGTGTCGCATAATAAATCTGCAACGATCGTCCCGTTCTTGAGGTTGCATGATGTTTATCTTGGGCATCATGGATGACTTCATTCAATTGAGAAGTCGTAATGCGGGCTAAGCGTTCTTCCTGAACTTGCAGCGCCGTCGGAATCACCTGATTGACCCGTTGATTGGTCAAAGCGGATACAAAAAGGATGGGCACATATGGCATAAAATTCAATTCCTTCCGAATTTTGTCCGTATAAGTCTGCATCGTATAAGTATCCTTCTCGACGGCATCCCATTTATTGACCACCACCACAACACTCTTCCATTCTTCCAAAATATATCCGGCAATATGGGCATCTTGAGAGGTAATATCCGATAACGCATCAATGACAAGCAATGAGACATCGGCTTCCTCAATCGCTCGCATGGAACGAATGACCGAATATTTTTCAACTCCCGGTTCAATCTTTCCCCGGCGCCGAATTCCCGCGGTATCGATGAGCGTAACCGGCACACCGTTATAAAGGATATGGGTATCGATGGCGTCCCGCGTGGTTCCCGGTATATCGCTGACAATTGCCCGTTCTTCTCCCACAATTCGATTCAGCAGACTGGATTTTCCTACGTTTGGTTTGCCGACGATGGCTATTTTGACCGAATCATCCGGAGTTTCTTCTTCCTGTTTGGGGAATAAAGCAATTAATGCGTCCAACATATCCCCGGTTTCGGTACCGTGGATAGCGGAAAGCGGAAATGGATCTCCCATCCCGAGTTCATAAAATTCCGAAACGTTTTGCCTTTGACGTGCGGAATCCGCTTTATTGGCAACCAATAAAATCGGAGGTGTTTCTTTCCCGTCTACTATTTTCTGATTCTTGCGCAAAATCGACGCAATTTCACGATCGGCGGGCGTAATTCCGCTGATTGCATCGACCAAAAAAAGCACCACATCGGCTTCGCTTACAGCCAAAAGTGCCTGAGATTTTATTTCCTGAACAAATTCGGCTGAATCGACCGAAAGTGGAGCTTTTTGTCCGGAGGGCGAAGGATCAATTCCCCCCGTATCGACAATATCGAATTCGACACCGGCCCATTCGGCGTGTCCGAATAAGCGATCACGGGTCGTTCCGGGCACATCATTCACAATGGCATCTCTGGTCCCGGATAGACGGTTGAACAAAGT
>JALHEL010000262.1 GCA_022837205.1 Leptolinea sp. | reverse complement strand
ATGCAGCAATTGATCGCTTATGAATATGACCGGCCGGTTTTAAAGACAAAAGTTTCAACCGGCATTCCGTCCAGAAAAATTGAAGGACAAATTTCAACCTCGACACCGACAGGCACTTTTAATATTCAGGATAAGATGCCGTCCAAACATATGGGTGACGGAAAAATGACTGCCGATCTGGAAGCATATGAACTTCCCGGTGTCCCATGGGTATGCTTTTTTGAACCGCTTACCGGCGTAGCGACTCACGGAACATATTGGCATACCAATTTCGGTATGACTATGAGCCACGGCTGTGTCAATATGCGAAATGAGGAAGCCAAATGGATTTATCGTTGGTCCTATCCGCAAGTGACGACCCATAAAGTTGAAAATATCGGATATGGGACAAAAGTCGTTGTAAGCTGATTCAGACAAATTCCAAAAAGATTTGGTTGCTTACAAAGGCATATTTCTCATTCAAAACGAGATTACCCTCTTGATTGTAATATACGTACCCGTTAGCCAAGAGCTTTTTCAATTGATAGTGAAAGATATCTTCCAGGTTCAGCCCGAACCGTTCTTTGAATTTTGTCGGGTTTACCCCTTCCTGTAATAATCGCAGCCCGAAAATAACTACGTCTTTCATTTCGGTCAATTCCGAAAGAGCGATAATCTCTTCGGCAGCCGGATAGGTGTTTTCCCATGGTCTGTTAAAGTTTATTCGTTCGATATATTCTTCAATGGAAGATACATTTTTAATTCGAACATGACTGAAATAGCTGTGGGCGCCGCTTCCGAATCCTAAATAAGGTTCGATATACCAGTATTGTTTATTATGACGGCTTTCGGTTTGATGCGTACGGCTCCAATTCGATATTTCATAATGAATGTAGCGATGCTCTTTCATCATTTCACAGGCCGAATCGTACATATCGGCAACGGTATCGTCCGGCAGCGCTTTTAAACTGCCGGAAAGGATTTGACTCTCGAGCGGGGTTCCCTTCTCGACGGATAACGCATACAGTGAAATATGATCCGGTTCCAACTCCATAGCCTTTTCAAGAGAATAACGCCAGGATTCCATCGTCTGACCCGGGTAACCGAAAATCAAATCCAGATTGATATTATCAAAGCCCGCTTCACGCAGCCGATGATATGTATCCAAAGTTTGTTCGACGGAATGTCTTCGTCCCATACATTTCAATTCTTCGTTAATTGCCGATTGCATGCCGAGACTGACACGATTTACTCCCGTGGAACGCAACATCATCGTTTTTTCCGGAAGAAGATCCCCGGGATTCATTTCCATGGTTATTTCCGCATCTCTCGTCACGAAGAAATGATCTCGGACAGTTTGAATTAATTCGCGGATCTGTTCGGGTGACAAGAGAGACGGTGTTCCCCCGCCCAAGTAAATGCTGTGGACAGGCTGATTAATTTCCATGCTGATAACACAGTTCCGGATCTCTTCTTTAACGGAAGCCAGATAGGGTGCAATAAAAGATTCCATCCCGGTGAAAGTGTTAAAATCACAATAATTACAGCGGGTTTTACAGAAAGGGATATGAATATATACCGAAATCGGCTTATCCATTCTCGAATGATACCATGATATAATGTCAAAATGTCTAAAATGTACTCAAAGCGGTCTTTGACCCCGATCAAGAAGGTTTATGGCACCGGATAATTTACAGCAATCAAGAACAAAAATTTGCCCGACTTGCGGAACCCGGATGAACGAATCCGCGACACGCTGTCTGGTTTGCGGGCATATCTTTACGGGAACGGAAGAAAATAAACCTTCTCCCAAAAAATCGAAAACTTCTCGAAATGACCCTTTGCAGAAGAAGCCGAGACTGCCGGAGGTTCGTTTGAGTCTGCCCATTGCGATCGGGTTGATCATATTGGCGATCGTTATCGGTGCGGCCGTCGTTTTCCTGTTTCTGCAAAATATGGGGCGCGTGGTTGAACCGACACCGCTGCCGACCAATACCGGGACACCGACGATTACTTTTACGCCGACAACGACTTATACGCCTACCTTGGTTATGACAGCGACGCCGTTGCCCCCGGTCGAATATACCGTCAAAGAGGGAGATTTATGCTCTTCGATTGCGGCATTATTCAATATTTCGATTGCAAGCATTGTTTTGGAAAATAATCTGACCTCCGACTGCTATCTGTCTCCCGGAATGGTTTTGAAATTACCGCAGCCGACTCCGACAGTTACGCCGTTGCCGACGAATACACTAACCGGTTCCGAAGCAACATTAGCGGCGTGCGGATCTTATGACTATATCGTAGGGAATACCGATACACTTTTCGGAATCGCTTTGAATTTCGGTGTTTCGACAGACATTATTCGTCAATATAACGGTTTGATGAACGACATCGTCGTCGCCGGTTCCACATTGCACATTCCGCTTTGCGAAAGGATTACCCCGGGGCCGACTTCCACTCCCACTAATCCGCCTCCCTATGAAGCACCTAATTTGTTGCTTCCGGCGGACGGGTCTTCCTTCAACACCAGCGGTGAAACGATTACTCTGCAATGGGCGGGAGTCGGAACGTTGTTGGATAATGAAGCATATGAAGTCAATATCGAAGATATTACCGGAAATACCGGCCGTAAACTGGTCGATTATGTTAAGGATACGAAATACATCGTTCCGATGTCTTTCCGGCCGAGCGATCCGTCTCCGCATGTGATCAAATGGTACGTTCAACCGGTAAGACAAAGCGGCAGTCAAGCGGACGGTACACCGATTTATACCTCCGCTGGTGCCCGCAGTGAAGCTCGAACATTTATTTGGTCCGGCGTAGCTGTCCAATAGAATAATAATAGAAAGACGATCAATAAAAACAGCCTGGAAAAGGCTGTTTTTATTGATGGAATTATAAAATGTCTGAAAACCAATGCAAAACCGGGTCACGATCGACCTTGATGGTAAAATTGTATCCTATTGAGGACTGGAAAGTGAGAAAATCAACGAAATGAAAAGACCGGTTGTGGCATTAGTCGGCAGACCGAACGTCGGAAAGAGTACTTTGTTCAACCGTCTATCCGGGACCAGAGATGCCATTGTGAATGATGTGCCTGGAACGACCCGTGATCGCTTATTTGGACACGCCGAATGGGCCGGTGTCGAATTCGATATTGTCGATACGGGGGGAATTGATCCTTCGCCCTCCGGACAAAAAGCTCCACTTTCGGTCGATTCA
>JALHEL010000261.1 GCA_022837205.1 Leptolinea sp. | reverse complement strand
AGGGAAAAACCTGACCATCGATTATCAGAATGCTCAGACAGATATCGGCATCGCGAACCAGATCGCCCAGATTTTTGTCTCCAAAAAAGTGGATTTGTTGTGCGGGATCGCCACTCCGAGCGCACAGGCTTGTTATAATGCGGCATCCAAAGCCGGCATACCGGTCATTTACACCGCTGTCACTTCACCGGAAGCGGCCGGATTGGTCAATGCGGACGGTACCAACCCCGGGAAAGTCACCGGCACCAGCGATTTGCTACCAGCAAAGGCACAATTGGAAATGATTCGGGAAGTCTTACCCAATGCCAAGAAGATCGGTATTTTATACACCACCAGCGAGGCCAACTCCAAACCGATGATCGATCTTTATCAACAACTCGCCCCGCAATACGGATTTGAGTTGGTGATCAAAGGAATCAGCACCGGTTCGGACATCCCGACGGCGACGGATGCCATCTTAAATGAAGTGGATTGCATGACCAACTTACTGGATAATACGGTTGTCAACAGCCTTGCCACCATTTTGGACAAAGCCAACGCCAAGAAAATCCCGGTGTTCGGAAGTGAAATCGAACAAGTGCGATTGGGTTGTATCGCAGCCGAAGGGGTCAACTATATCGAATTGGGCAAAGTGACCGGTCAGATGGCTGCCGATGTTCTGTTGGGGAATGTGAAAATCGAAGATTTGAAATATAAGACTATCGAAGAGAGCAACCTGTATATCAACGAGACCGCAGCCAAAAATCTGGGAATTACCCTTCCCGATTCACTGAAACAACGAGCGGTTGAAACGTTTTAAGCGAGCGGCGATCTCAGAAAGCACAGAACATTGGGTTCAATCATTTTAGGCGTATTTGAACAGGGGATGATCTTTGCCATCATGGCAATGGGCATCTATATTACTTATTCCATTTTAGATTTTCCGGATTTAACCGCAGACGGCAGCTTCCCGTTAGGGGGAGCTGTCACTGTGGCGTTAATGACCTGTGGTGTCAGCGGGATCAGGATATTCAATCTGTTTATTCCGATGTACATTTTGGCGCTGCCGATCGCTTTTCTGATCGGCATGACGGCGGGAATCGCGACCGGAATCATTCATGTCAAGTTCAAGATCCGTGATCTTATTTCCGGAATTATCGTCATGACCGGTCTGTTCACCATCAACCTTCGCATTGCCGGAGCCGCCAATGTACCCATTTTCCGGCTTGAAAATATCTTTGAAAACCCGTTTGTGTCGCATATATTTTCCGGGACTTTGCAGCCGTATACCAATATTGTTATCATATTCCTGGCGGTCTTCTTGTGTAAATCGGCTCTGGATGCGTACCTGAAAACGAAGTCCGGCTTAATCTTACGCGCGGTGGGAGATAATTCCCAATTTGTCACCACCTTGGCGGTTGACAAAGGGAATGTAAAAATATTGGGACTGGCAATCGCCAACGGTTTGATTGCGCTCAGCGGATCATTGATGACGCAATGGCAACGGGTTTTTGATCTTCAGCAAGGGACCGGCACCATGGTAATCGGCCTTGCCAGCGTGATTATCGGCATGAGCTTCACGAAACAGGTCTCTTTCCTGAAAGCGACAACCGGTGCCGTCATCGGCTCCATCCTGTATCGCGCCTGCATCGCGATCGCCATTCAGCTGGGGCTTTCCGCCAACGATCTGAAATTAATCACCGCAGTCTTGCTGTTTATCATTCTGGTCCTCAGCCAAAGCAAAAAGAAAAAAGTGAACGCCAATGCTTAGTTTATCCGGAATTCACAAATACTATAACCCGGGCACCATCAACGAAATGTGCATGTTTTCGAATTTCAGTCTTACCATTCAAGCTGGTGAGTTTATCAGCATCATTGGCAGCAACGGCTCGGGAAAGACTTCCCTTCTGAACATCATTTGCGGCAGCATCCCGGTGGACGAGGGAAAAATCATTTTGGACGGCGTGGATATCACGCAAATGCCGGAATATCTGCGGCACCGCAAGATCGGCAGGGTATTTCAAAACCCGGCGCTCGGATCCTGCCCCAATCTGACGATCTTGGAAAATCTATCCTTGGCGGATAACAAAGGAAAATCGTACAACTTACGATCGGGGACGAATAAAAATCGAATTCCCTTTTATCGCGATCAACTGCACCGATTAAAAATCGGGCTGGAGGATAAACTGAATACAAAAGTCGGGAATCTCTCCGGGGGTCAGCGTCAAGCATTATCGATCTTGATGGCGACCATGACGCCGATCGAGTTTCTGATTTTGGATGAACATACCGCAGCGCTTGATCCTGCGACCGCGGAAACGATCATGGCACTGACGGATCAGATTATCAAGGAGAAAAAGATAACCGCGATCATGGTCACCCATAACCTGCGCTATGCGGTGGAATACGGGAATCGGCTGTTGATGATGCATCAGGGGAATATCATCATCGATAAATCCGGTGCGGAAAAAGCGGCGCTGACCGTGGAATCGTTGGTAGGGAAATTCAGTGAAATCAGTATCGAACTGGGAAATTAGTTATTAAAAGAGGGAATGAATTTCCCTTTTTACACCTTTTTCAAGACAAATAAATTATTTAAGCCCAGTTGGAATTTACCGGCATATTCAAGCTCAAATCCGGCTTGTGCAAACAGCTTGGGCGTCTCTTCAGGATGAAAACCATGATGCTCTTCCAAGGACATTCCATCGACCACTTTCAGGCCGATCAAAACATTCAGGATTCGATCCACCTGTGTATCGGGGACGGTCAATATCACTCTACCGTCTGTTTTTAGAACCTTTCTGCAGCCGTCGATGAAATCATGTTGCTGATCGGGAGGGACGTGTTCGAAAACAGCCATGGCTGTAACGGCATCAAAAGGACCCAAATCAGCGGGCAAATCGGCGGGAAATTCCCCGGGGAGTAAGCAGTATTTTTCGGTTTTTACCATCTTTTTCAGTAACGGATCCATTCCATAACTGAAGGAGATTTTCGATTCGATTTCTCGAAACAAAGCTCCGTCGAAACAACCTATGTCTAACACAACGGCATTGGGTTGAATCCACGGTTTAACCTTACGAATTCTAATCTTTTGTAAGCAGACGTCAAAATATTTCATAACCTGATTTTCGATTCCTTAAGGGTTTCTTTGAAAAAAGAAGCTTTACATGGTTGGTCTTTCATACTCGCTTGAGCAAATGAGCCGTAAATATATTCGTCAGAAAATTTATCCCGTTGGAAGCAATCGC
>JALHEL010000013.1 GCA_022837205.1 Leptolinea sp. | reverse complement strand
TTTGATTAAATCCTTCAATGAACAGGTTGGCTTACTGTAAATCAGAGGAATGCGGCATTTATATTCCATAGCCGTACATTCAGAAAGTCCCGCATCGATCGATACGGGACTTTTACATCTCAATAAAAGCTATGAAATCATATCCAAAAAGTGCTGATGAACCGTCGGATCATCCGTTAATTCCGGATGAAAAGCCGTCACCAATTGGTTTCCTTGCTCCGCTGCCACGATGTGTCCATCCTCTACGGAAAGGATTTGAACGTCTGTGCCTGCCTCTTCGATATAGGGCGCACGAATAAAAGTCATAGGAACCCGCTTTCCGGCAAATGTCCCCACCGTATTAAAACTCCCGATTTGCCTCCCATACGCATTCCGGCGAACGGTTATATCCATCGTCCCCGGACGGGGGATCGAATCTTCCGAAAGCCTTTGAGCCAGTAAAATCATCCCCGCACAAGTACCGAATACCGGTAATCCTTCCGAAATCATTTTGCGGATCGGGATCAGCATTCCCAAGTCATTCAGCAGCTTACCCATCACAGTGCTTTCACCGCCGGGCAAAATTAAACCGTCTAAATCTTGAGAGATATCGGCCGGTTTGCGCAACTCTACGCAATCAACAGCCAAACGACGAAGAATTTGACAATGTTCGATAAAGGCTCCCTGCAAGGCAAGCACACCGATTTTGGTCATTTTCCGCGTTCCTCCATCAGAATAGCAATTTCATTTTCGTTGATTCCCACCATTGCTTCGCCCAAATCTTCGGACAATTCCGCCAAAAGAATCGGATCCTGATAATTGGTGACCGCTCTGACAATGGCATTAGCTCGCTTGGCAGGATTTCCGGATTTGAAAATTCCGGAACCGACAAATACACCTTCCGCTCCCAGTTGCATCATTAAAGCGGCATCCGCCGGGGTGGCAATCCCGCCAGCGGCAAAATTCACTACGGGCAGTCTGCCGTTCTCATGAACATTTTTTAATAAATCGTATGGTACTTCCAGAACCTTGGCAGCCTCAAACAGCTCATCTTCCGAAATCGATTGGATCCGGCGAATTTCCGCATTCATCTTCCGCATATGACGGACAGCCTGAATAATATCCCCCGTTCCCGGCTCACCTTTTGTCCGAATCATCGATGCTCCTTCATTGATTCGGCGTAAAGCTTCACCTAAATCCCTTGCGCCGCAGACAAAAGGAACTTTGAATTTTGTTTTATCAATATGATAAATGTCATCAGCCGGCGATAGAACTTCACTCTCATCAATATAGTCGATTTCAATCGCTTCAAGAATTTGAGCCTCGACGAAATGTCCGATACGGACTTTTGCCATAACCGGAATAGAAACCGCTTCCTGGATGCTTTTAATCATTTTCGGATCGCTCATGCGGGAGACTCCTCCCGCAGCCCGAATATCCGCCGGAATTCTTTCCAATGCCATGACGGCACAGGCTCCCGCATCTTCCGCGATTCTGGCCTGCTCCGGTGAGGTAACATCCATAATCACCCCGCCTTTCAACATTTGCGCTAATTGTTTGTTTAGAGAATAACGATCATTTTCAACCATTGCAACACTCCTGATTTTTTATAGTACCTACACAATTTAACCGGGATCTGATATGATTGCAATATCCATTTTGATATAATTTATTAATACCAGTTTTGGAATAACTATGCTTACTTATCTTTTGGAACACGACAAACAAAAACCGCTTTACCTCTGCTTATATGCCTTTATCCGAAAAGATATAGAAAGCGGGATTTTGAAACCGAATGAAAAACTGCCATCCAAAAGGAATTTAGCCGAACATCTTCATATCAGTGTCATCACCGTTCAAAACGCTTATATTGCGAGAAAAGGATATTATGTCGTTCCCCTTCAACAAACCGTCCCCTTGACTTCGGAACATCGCGAAACGAAAGAGATCTTGCCGAGGCGCCAGGAGAATAAGATCCGGTTCGATTTTAAATCCAACAGCACCATTCCGGATCAATTCCCTTTTACAATCTGGGCAAAATTAATGCGTGAAGTTTTATCCGAAAGAAATCCGGAACTATTGGAATCCGGACCATCCAATGGGAATGAAAAGCTCCGAATTTCCATAGCAACTTATTTGCATGATTTTCGCGGAATGACGGTTTCTGCGGATCGAATTGTAATCGGTGCCGGAGCGGAATATCTGTACAGTTTGGTCGTGCAGCTTTTGGGTAGAGATAAAGTCTATGCGGTGGAAAACCCGGGCTATCAGAAAATCGCCAAAATATATCGCAATAACGGTGCCGTTTGTCTGCCTGTTCGAACAGATGATCATGGAATCTCCGCGGAGACCTTACAGTCTTCGGATGCCGAGGTTGTGCACATTACTCCGGCTCATCACTTTCCGCTGGGCATCGTCATGCCGATTTCGAGACGGAACGAACTCTTGGCATGGGCAAACGAAGAAGAAGACCGAATCATCATCGAAGATGATTATGACAGCGAGTTTCGCTTTCAAGGAAAACCGGTCCAACCCATGATCAATATCGATCAAAATCAAAAAGTAATTTACGTCAATACCTTTTCCAAGACCCTGTTTCCTTCGTTGCGAATCAGTTATATGGTATTGCCCGATCGATTCATGCAAATATACAACCAAAAGTTGGGATTTTACTCATCAACCGTCCCGAGTTTCGATCAACTGGTTCTGGCAAATTTTATTGCCGGAGGCTATTATGAACAGCATATCAATCGCATGCGGAACTATTATAAAAGGTTACGAAACCAATTAATTTTTTCTCTGCGGCAAAGTTCTTTACAAGATCGGATTCAAATCATTGAAGAAGATTCCGGTTTGCATTTTTTACTGAAAGTAGATACAACGATGAAAGACGAGGAAATCGTCAAAAAAGCTGAAATCCATGGGATCAATTTGTCTTGTCTATCCGAATATTATTTTGATAGAAACAGCCGTGAAAACGGGACATTATTGATCAACTACTCCGGAATATCGATAGAACAAGTCGATGAAGCGATCGAAACTTTAAGCGCCATATTCTAAAATCCTAAAACTGCCCCTGACGTACAAAAACAGGTTTTATAATCTCATCTCTCCCATTCCGCATCAAGAATTCGCCAATTCCACCAAGGATTGGCCCGTAATTCGATAAACCGTCCAATCTTCCATAGGCCGGGCTCCCAAAGAAAGATAAAAATCGATTCCCGACTGATTCCAATCCAAACACCACCATTCCAACCTTCCGCAATTATTTTCGGTTGCGATCCGCGCCAATGCTTTCATGAATTCAGTGCCGAAACCTCGGTGACGATATTCCTCGCGAATATACAAATCTTCCAAATAAATACCCGCCTTCCCGAGAAATGTCGAAAAATTATAAAAATACAGCGCAAAACCGACCGGCATTCCCTCTGATTCGCCGATTAAGACAGTGGCAATCCTTTTTTCAAAGAGCCATTCGGATAGCAGTTCTTCGGTTGCTGTCACTTGATCTGCCATTTTTTCATAGTCAGCCAGTTCACGGATAAATTGCAAAATTAACTTAACATCGGCAGATGAAGCGGTTCGAATTGAGAAATTGCTCTTCATCGTTTTTTATGCCTCCAAAATAATTGATTTTTCACCGAAAAATATTTTGATTTTTATCGACGATCCGATCTTGTTTTTCCGATCAAGTGGATATCGAACTTTCCTGCGATATTAAAAAACCCGTCCAAACTCGAACGGGTTTTCCATAGTACAAACTCTGACACAGATAATTAACGTTTTGTGTAAGTCGGTGCCTTGCGAGCGCGTTTCAAACCCGGCTTCTTTCGTTCTTTAATCCGTGGGTCGCGAGTCAGTAATCCCGCATGGCTGAGTGACGGTTTCAGCGTATCATCCATCTTAACCAACGCCCGTGCCAATCCCAACCGAACCGCTTCGGTTTGACCGGTCACACCGCCTCCGTTCACATGAACAGATACATCAAACCCTGATTGATCTTGGTTAATTGCGGTAAAAGGCGCGAGAATCGATTCGACATCGCCGAGGCGATTGAAATAATCCGCGATTTGCTTATCATTTACCACAAAATCACCGCTTCCCGAACTGATGCGTACCCGAGCAACACTCTCCTTGCGACGTCCTATTCCTTCATAATATCGTCCGACCATTCTTTTACTCCTTAATTCACACGTGTCGGATTCTGAGCAGCGTGTGGATGCTCATTACCAGCATAAATTTTTAGCCGTTTCATCAACGCACGTCCATATTTATTGTGCGGAAGCATGCCCCAAACAGCCGATTCGATAACACGTTCCGGATATGTTCGCATCATATCTTTTAATGTTGTATCCGTTAAGCCTCCGGGATAACCGGAATGGCGATAATAATGTTTCGTCGCCAATTTCTTTTGGGGAATTGCCAGATGATCAGCATTGATCACAACCACAAAATCGCCCATCTTTACACCCGGGGAATATGTCGGTTTATGTTTCCCCAATAAATAACTTGCAATTTGGGTTGCCAAACGCCCAATGCTCTGCCCGTTCGCATCAACAAGCAGCCATTCGCTTTCAGGTTCACCCTTAATGACATAGGTCTTTTCCACAGTCATCTCTCCAATTCCTAATAAACTTTTTTCTGATTCACAGTTTCTCATATCGGACCCGGTAAAGACTTAACCCCTTCGCGGGAGCAATTCCCGGATGAGTCGGTTTCGCATTCAGCACCGCATCTTCCCAGGTCTTCCAATCGATTCGACCGGTAACCCATTGAAGCTGCAAAAATACCATCCGCCTTACCATGTGATAGAGAAATCCATTCGCTTCTATTTCAAATGCGATCTCATCTCTATCTTCGGGAATCCAACCGGACGCTATTACTCGCCGAACTGTGGTGCCGTTTTTCCGGGGCGGGGAACCAAAAGCACGAAAATCATGTTCGCCGAGCAAAATATGAGCGGCTTGATTCAGGGTTTTCAAATCCGATTCGGGCCATAACCGCAGTCTGAAACGATCACGAAGCGGATCCCGGACTTCGGCAAAATAAATTCGATATCGATAGGTCCGGGAAAACGCATCATAGCGTGCATGGAAGTTATCCGGTACTCGCTTGACATCCTTTATGGAAATATCTTGCGGCAGTCTCGCGTTCAAGGCTGCCCGCAAAGCTTCCGGACTGTGTTGCCAAGCAAGTCTCGCCGAAAAAACCTGTCCGTCGGCATGAACGCCGCTGTCAGTCCTTCCGGCGCTGATAATTCCTGTTTCCTTCCAACCCAGCGCTGTCAAAGCTGTTTCGAGCTCTGACTGGATCGTTCTTCGCCCTTTTTGACGTTGAAAGCCCCAATAAAGCGTTCCGTCATAAGAAACTGTAAATTTGTAACGTTCACAAGTGTCCGGAACGGGATTTCCCCGCTCCGACAACTCACTCACCGACAAGTTCGATGACAACCATTTCCGCAGCGTCCCCTTTTCGAGGGCCCAGCTTAATCATGCGGGTATACCCGCCGTTTCGTTTATCATACCGTGGGGCAATATCGTCAAACAACTTTTTGGTTAATTCACGATCATTGCCTAACCGAGAAGAGGCTAAGCGGGCGGCATTCATTTTTTGGATTTTATCGCCCTGATTGCCTTTTTTTGCCAATGTAATCAGTTTTTCAGCATCGTTGCGCATCGATAAAGCTTTGGCTTGTGTTGTAATAATTCTTTCATGCTCAAACAGCTGAGAAATTTGCGTCATACGCAGTAACTTCCGCTGAGATGACGTTCTTCCTAATTTATAACCTGCAACTCCATGCCGCATTTCAATTACTCCGTATCACTTTCTTTTTTGAGATAGCCCTTTTCCTGCAATTTCTCTCGTAATTCTTCAAGACTCTTCTCGCCGAAATTACGGATTGATTTCACAGCATCATCCCCTTTGTCCAATAAATCAAGCACATCTCCGACGGTTGCAACACCGGTCCGCTTTAATGAATTGAAGACTCTGACCGACAGGTCAAGGCTCTCAATCGGTGTTTCAGCGGTTTCACTCGTAACATGTGTACTGTGTTGTTCCGTTACGATTGTGTCCGGCAGTACCTCTTCGGTTATGCCCGAAATATAACGGAGATGCTCGATTAGTATTTTGGAAGCTAAAATCAGAGCGGCCTGTGGCTGAATGGTTCCATCCGTCCAGATTTCCAACTCTAACTTATCGTAGTTCGTACTCTGTCCGTAAAGAGCAGAGCCGACATTCCAATTGACGCGTTTAATCGGGCTGAAGATCGCATCAACCGGCAGCTCTCCGATGGGGAGACGGTTTGTTCTGTCATTCGCCGGCAAATAACCGCGTCCGCGTTCAACGGTCATATCGATTTCCAAATGGGTGTCGGGGTTGTCCACAGTGAAAAGATATAATTCAGGATTTAGGATTTCCACTTCAGCAGGGCATTGAATATCCGAAGCAGTTACTTCCCCCTCTCCATTTACTTCGAGACGGAGATGTGAGACATCGCCTTCATACATTTTGAGGCGAATCTGCTTGATTTGAAGCATTACCTGTAAAACGTCCTCGCGAACTCCGGGAATTGTGCTGAATTCATGCATCACATCAGAGATATGGAGGGACGTAACAGCCACCCCTTCCAATGATGAGAGCAAAACCCGTCGCAATGCATTCCCCAAAGTCACACCGTAGCCACGTTCGAGAGGGTAAACTACGAATTTACCGTAGTTCTCAGCTTCACGTTCCCGCTCAACTTTCGGTGTTACCATATTGCTTAATGTAGCCAATTTTCACCCCTTTCCGATACAACAAAAACCAAATCTGTATCGGCGCCTAATTCATATTACCGTGAGTAAAACTCAACGATCAATTGTTCGTTAATATTCCCGTCGATTTCACTTCGTTCCGGCAGACGCAGCACACGACCGCTGAGAGCTTTCGTGTTCCGGTCCAACCATAATGGACAAACACGTTTGTCGGCTATATCAGCCAAATCGCTGAAAAGCGCCTTTGAAGCGGAACTTTTTCGAACCGAAATCTGATCGCCGGGTTTTAAGATCATCGAAGGGATATCGCTTGGGATGCCATTAACTTCAAAATGACCGTGTGTGACCATTTGACGAGCTTGAGCACGGTTTTCCGCATACCCTAACCGGTATACGACATTATCTAAACGAGTTTCCAAAAGCTGAAGTAAATTTAACCCGGTTAAACCAGATTGTCTTACTGCAATGCCAAATACCCGGCGGAACTGGCGTTCCAAAACGCCATATTTTCTTCGTACTTTTTGCTTCGCACGCAGTTGGCGGGAATAATCCGAAACTCTTTCTCCGCCGCGGCTGCCGCCGGATCTACCGTGATCACCGGGAGCATAAGCGCGTTTTTCAAAAGAACATTTTGCAGAAAAACAACGTTCGCCTTTAAGGAATAATTTTTCATTTTCGCGTCGGCATAATTTACATACCGACCCAGTATATCTTGCCATTGTTCTTTGTTCCTTTCGTAATTAAACGCGGCGTTTTTTCGGAGGACGACAACCGTTATGCGGTACCGGAGTAATATCCGAAATCGAACGAACTTTCATCCCCATCCCTTGAACGGCACGAATCGCTGATTCGCGACCCGGACCCGGGCCTTTAATTATCAAGTCCACTTCCTGAACACCCATGGTCTGAGCGGTCTTAATCGCTTGTTCGGCAGCTAATCGAGCGGCGAAAGGTGTGCTCTTTCGAGACCCCTTATAACCGGAAGCACCCGAACTGCTCCAGCATACCGGATTCCCCATGGCATCCGTCACGGTGACGATGGTGTTGTTAAAAGAAGCGAAAATGTGCACCTGAGCTGATCCCAGCGTGCGCTTTACTTTTCGTGCGGTAGACGCACGGCGCGATGAGCGTACATTTTGAGCCATAAATTTCCTCTACCTTAACCTTATGTCTGAAAAGAATCAAATTATCGACAGCAAACAATTACAGGCAGCCGCAGGGAGAAAGGATCCCAACCTGTAATTATTTGCCAAAGCGAAATTCGACTTATTTCTTGGTTGCTCCACGGCGGCGGCCACGTCCGGCAACGGTCTTCTTGGGACCTTTTGCGGTTCGGGCATTTGTCCGCGTTCTTTGTCCTCGGCACGGTAAATTTCGACGATGCCGAATTCCCCGGTAACAACCAATTTCCACCAGGCGTTTAATATTCATCTGAACTTCGCGGCGCAAATCACCTTCGACAACATAGTTTTTGGCAATATACTCACGAAGCAAATTCTCATCATTTTCCGACAAGTCCTTTACCCGAATGTCCGGATTGACACCGGTATCCCGCAAGGCTTGTTGGGCTCGGGTAAGTCCGATCCCATAAATATAAGTCAAACCTATTTCTATCCGTTTATTACGCGGAAGATCGACACCTTCAATTCTCGCCATATCCTCTTATCCCTGTCGCTGTTTGTGCTTTGGGTTTTCGCAAATAACGTACAAACGACCTGACCGTTTGACGATTTTACACTTTGCACATCTTTTTCTGATCGATGAAGTAACCTTCATTTTAAACTCCCTCGGATGTTTTTCCACCCGGACTTAACATTAATAGCCAGACAATTATACTCGTCATGACTTTGTCTGTCAAAGATAATCATATACTCATTACAGTTTTTTTCGTCCTGTTACCGACACCGGCGGTTCACCGTTTTCCAACAGCGTCAAAATCACCGGACCTTCTTCCGTAACCGCTATGCTATGCTCAAAATGAGCGGTCAGGCTCAAGTCCGCCGAAGAAACAGCCCATCCGTCCTGGTGAACTTGTGTCGCATCGGTACCGACCAAAACCATCGGCTCAATTGCGATGGTTATTCCCGGTCGCAATCGAATTCCCTGACCTTTGGTCCCGTAATTCGGAACTTGCGGAGCCTCCCACATTCGTCGCCCGACGCCGTGTCCGGTGTATTGTTTAGTCACATAAAATCCGTGACTTTCAACATATTCCTGAATCGCTGCGGAAACATCGCCCGTGTAATTTCCGGGTACCATTTTTTCGATCCCGATATATAAGGAATTTTCCGTTACTTCCATCAGCTTCTGCGCCTCTTCCGAGACTTTTCCGACACCGATCGTAAAAGCCGAATCAGCCACGAAACCTTTGTAGGTTGTCCCGCAATCCACGGAAACAATATCTCCCTCATGCAAAACGATTTTCTTGCTCGGGATTCCGTGGACCAGAACATCGTTTACGCTGACACAAGTGCTTGCCGGAAACGGAATCGGACCGGGAACTCCCTTAAAAGGAGAAGTTACTTTGTAATGATCCAGTACTCTGTCGGCTGCTGCATTCACATCCCAGGTTGTCGCACCCGGAACACAAACCTCGCTCGCGGCTTTTAAAGCTTCGGCATTAATAATGCCCGCTTCCCGCATAATCGCGATTTCGTCTTTTGATTTGATACTGACTTGCCTCTCCCAGCTCATTCTATCAGCTTCCCGGTCATTTCTTGGTTACGTCTTTGAATGCCGCAAGAATATCCATAGTAACGGCATCAATATCCTTTGCCCCGTCTATAAACCGCAATACATTCCGCTTTTGATAATAATCGATCAACGGTGCCGTCTGATTTTCATAAACTTCAAGTCTTTTTTCGATGGTTTCCGCTTTATCATCCTCACGCTGGTAAAGTTTTTGACCGCAAATATCGCAGATATCATCCTCTTTGGGAGGATGATATACCATATGAAAGACGTGGCCATTCGGACACATTCGGCGACCGCTTAACCTGTCGATCAGCAGTTCCCGATCGACTTGAATACATGGGACGAAATCAACTTCGGTCTGATAAGCTTCTTTGAGCATTTGATCAAAAGCTTCAGCTTGTGCGGAAGTTCGCGGAAATCCGTCTAATATTGCGCCATTAACACAATCCGGTCGGGATATTCGCGATTTGACCATCTCAATCGTCACATCATCCGGAACAAGTTGTCCCGCATCCATGTAGTACTGTGCTTTTTTCCCGAGCTCCGTTTGATTCTTCAGGTTCTCTCTGAAAAGATCACCGGTACTGATATGAGGGATCTTCAACTCTTCGGCAAGCCTTTCAGCCTGAGTTCCTTTTCCCACTCCCGGAGCTCCCAAAAAGACAATATATGTCGCCATTCTTTTTCTCTTATCTCGCTGTTTCAGCGGATCAATTTTTCTTCGTAGCCATGTTGGCTCAGTTCACTTTGCAGGTAATCGATAATGTCTCTTACGACACCGACCACGATCAGCATACCGGAAGAGGACATCAACATCGTCGCTTGTGCACTGGTATGCAGGATAACAGCCAAAATATTCGGCAAAACTGCGATAACACCCAGCATCACGGCACCGGGCAAAGTGATTCGGTTTTGGATCTTCGCCAGATATTTTTGAGTTTCCGTTCCGGCTGCTCTGCCGGGGACTACCGCCCCTTGTTTCTTCAGACTGGAGCCGTAATCATTGTTCATGAAAGTCACGCTTGTATAAAAATAAGTGAACGCGACAACCAGCACAAAATATAAAACAACATAGAGGCTGCTTGAACCGCTGAGGTGACTCTGAATCCATACGGAAGAATTTTTCACCCATGCCGTACCGGAATTCACAAAGAAACTGGCAATCAATGCCGGGAAAGTAATAATCGATTGAGCAAAAATGAGCGGAATCATCCCCACACTATTGACCCGTAACGGTAACGTTGTCGACCCGCCGGATTTAATACCGCGATAGCCGATCCGTTGACCGGGGATCATCAGTTTCACATATCTTGTCCCCTGCTGGATATAAACGATCGCAAATACCGAGATCAGCAAAACTACCAGAGAGATAACCAAAACGATCCAGCCCGTCGTTTTATCCGCCAAAATTCTAACCAGGTTATTGGGTATCTGTGAAACGATACCGGAGAAGATGATTAAGGACAGACCTTGCTGTTGGATGCCATATTCCGAAATAATCTGACCCAACCAAATCGCAACCATCGTTCCCGCAACCATAGTGCTGAGGTTGGCAAGAGTCGGCAGAAAGTTGCTTCCGCTCCAACCGTAATCCCGAAGCACCGTCGTGCCGGGAACGATTTGGTTAAAGAGGCTGATTTGGCCGATAGCCGATAAAATCGCCATCGGGATGGTCAGAATCATCGTCCATTTTTCCATCCATTTTTGGCCTTCGCGCGGATCATCCTTCATTTTTCGCTCGATTGCCGGAATAATCGGGCCGAGCAATTGAAGGATAATCGACGCGGTAATGTACGGGTAAACGCCCATTGCCATAATGGAGAAAGACGATAAGGTACCGCCGGATAAAACATTCAGGATACTGATCAAATCACCTGCGGCAGTTGTGTTGGACTTCAATGCTTTAATAACTTCGGCATTGAACCCCGGCACCGGAATATTCGCTATCAAACGATAGAGTACGAGTATTCCCAACGTCAACATCAGTTTTTTGCGAATATCTGTTGACTTCCACAGAAAACGCCATGGGGATCGCTTCATTCTTTAGTTCTCCTTAATAACTCCAGCGAACGGCTTCAGCCAAAAACTTCAGCCGATAATTTCGACGCTGCCGCCGGCAGCTTCAATTTTTTCTCGGGCACCTTTTGATATCCGGTGGACCTTGACTTTATATGCATGCGAGACTTCTCCGTTGCCTAAAATGACAACCGGGTTATTCTTCTTACTGAGAAGATTCGCTTCAGCCAATACTTCGGGAGTAATCTCGATATCGCCATCAAATCGCTCGAGCATTTCGAGATTCACTTCATTAAATTCAACCCGATTGGGCGGTGTAAAACCTTCCCCACGCATAAAAGGCAAATGACGATAAAAAGGTAAATTTCCGCCTTGGCGGTAAATATGACCGCCGTACCCTTGACGGACGTGCTGTCCTTTTGTACCTTTGCCGGCTGTTTTACCCTGTCCGGCCGCTAAACCGCGTCCGACTCTTTTCTTTTGATGTTTTGCGCCTTCATTCGGTCTTAATTCATCCAGTTTCATAATTACTCTGCCAATTCCTCAACCTTGACCAGGTGATTAACCTTTCGAAGCATCCCGCGAAGAGAAGGAGTATCCTCTCTTACGATCGAATCATTCAAGTGTTTAAACCCCAGTGCCTTGATTGTATCCTTATGTTTCCATGAATAGCCGATTGCACTTTTTACATAGGTAATGCGCAATTTTTTAGGACTCGAAGTATCTTTATCCATTCTTCCTCCGTTCCCAGAAAGGCAGCAATTCATCCGGTTGTTTCCCCCTCAAAATCGCTTCTTCCTCGGCATTCTTTAATTCATTGAGCGCTTCAAAAGTTGCTTTGACAACATTGAGCAGATTGGAACTGCCCAATGATTTCGTCAAAATATCATGTACCCCGGCAACTTCCAAAACAGCGCGAACGCCACCTGCGGAAATAACGCCGGTTCCTTCAGATGCGGGGCGTAATAATACCTGCGCACCGCCTACGTGACCGATTACCTCATGCGGGATGGTTGTTTTATATAAATTTATTTTCCGCATATTCTTTCGGGCACGTTCGGAAGCCTTCCGCATCGCATCCGGAACCGCATTGGCTTTTCCGATTCCGAGACCGATCGTCCCGTTGTTATCGCCGACGACTACGGTTACACGAAATTGAAAGCGGCGTCCGCCCTTTACTACTTTGGCGACACGCGCGATTTCGATCACACGCTCATCTAATTGTTCATCTAACGGTTGATAATCCAAATTCTCCATGGTTTTAGTACCTTTCCTTTTGCCTAAAACTCAAGGCCTGCTTCACGCGCAGCATCTGCCAAGGCTTTAATACGACCCATGTAGCGAAATCCGCCGCGATCAAAGACGACTGTGGTAATTCCTTTTTCCTTTGCGCGTTCCGCAACGGCTTTACCAACCAGCTTAGCCTGTTCGGTTTTATTCTTCCCATCCATATCGGCTTTCAGTCCGCGATCGATATTGGATGCGGATACCAGCGTTGTGCCGGTCTCATCATTAATAATTTGGGCATAGATACCGTTTAGGCTTCGGTAAACACTTAAACGAGGGCGTTGCGCGCTTCCGGCCAAATCCTTACGGACTCTGGCATGGCGCCGAATTCTTGCCTCACTTCGAGAAAATTTCGCCATATTTTATTACCTCTATTTCTTAGCTTTCCCGGATTTACCGGCCTTACGGCGGATTTTTTCACCCAGGTAATGAATTCCTTTACCTTTATAAGGTTCCGGCGGTCTGATAAACCGGATTTCCGCAGCAACTTGCCCAACCTGCTCACGATCATAGCCCATGACTTTTATCTGACGCGTCTTTGTATCAACGTCAAAAGATATTCCTTCAGGTGGCACGACCTCTTTCGGGGCTGAATAACCGACATAAAGCATCAGGTTTTTCCCGTTCATTTCGGCTCGATATCCGACACCATCCACTTCGAGGATGACCGTAAATCCCTGAGAAACACCTACGACCATATTATTTAAAATTGCCCGACTCGTTCCGTGAAGAGCGCGAATAGCAGCTTCATCCGAGGATCGTGTCACAGTAAGAGTTCCGTTATCCTGATCAATTTTGACAACCGGAGAAAAGAGGCGTTTCATCTCCCCTTTCGGCCCTTTTACTGTCACTTCATTCCCGTTGATGTCCACCTTAACGCCTGCCGGAACGGTAATGGGTAAACGTCCAATTCGAGACATTTCCTTTAATTCCTTTCCTACCAGACCTTGCAGAGGATTTCGCCGCCCACACCCAACTGGCGGGCGCGCTGCCCGGTCATCACTCCCTTCGGAGTGGACATAATCGCTACACCCAAGCCCGACAAAACCCAGGGGATCTCGTTTCGGCCGGTGTAGACTCTTCTTCCGGGGCGACTGACACGGACGATACCGGACATAACCGGCCGGCGTGAGCGTCGTTCACCCGCATATTTGATTTTCAATTTCAGCGCTCGTTGAGAAGGTTTATCGCCTTCGAGCACTTCATAGGATTCCAAAAACCCTTCTTCTTTCAGAATCCGTGCGATTTCGATTTTGATATTTGAACAGGGCATTACAACCGTAGCATGACCAGCCATCATTGCGTTGCGAATCCGTGTCAACATATCGGCAATAGGATCATTAACCATCTTTCTATTCCTCCGTTATGGATTACCAGGATGATTTCGTAACGCCGGTGATTTGGCCGTTCAGTGCTAATTCGCGGAAGCAAATCCTGCACAATCCAAATCGGCGCATATAACCCCGCGGTCTGCCGCATCTCTTACAGCGATTGCGAACCTGATTGGGGTATTCACGCCTGAGTTCACGATACATCATGCATTTCTTAGCCATATTAATCCTTCCTGAAAGGCATGCCGAGCAAGTCAAGCATTACGCGCGCCTGATCGTCATTTTGAGCTGTTGTAACGATTGTGACCTCCATCCCGCGGACTTTATCGACTTTTTCATAGTCGATTTCGGGGAACAGAGTCTGTTCTTTCAGCCCCAATGTGTAGTTCCCGCGACCGTCAAAAGCATCCGTAGGAACACCGCGAAAATCGCGCACACGAGGCAAAACAATATTGAGCAGCCGGTCTAAAAAGCCCCACATTTTTTCACCGCGTAAAGTAACTTTCGCGCCGATTTGACGACCTTCACGCAGCTTAAAATTTGCGATGCTGACTCGGGCTTTGGTGACAACCGGCTTCTGACCCGTAATCTGCGCCAGATCGTTGACCGCAGCATCCAATGCCTTGGGATTATCCAAAGCTTCACCCAAACCAATATTTACGACTACTTTTTCGATTTTGGGATACTGCATCGGATTATCCAACTTTAATGTAGATTTCATAGCAGGAAGTACTTCTTGCAAGTATTTTTCTTTCATGTGATTCATGATCTATTTGCTCCCGCTATTTCGCATCAATTTCAGAATTGCATTTTTTGCAAATTCTGGTAACTTTACCGTCTTCACCACGGCTTAACCCAACTCGGGTCGGTTTATTGCAGTTCGGACACACCAACATGGCATTTGAAATGTGGATCGGTGCCTCAAATTTGACAATTCCCGCGTCAATTTGACGACGTCCGGCACGTGTCTGTCCCTGATGACGTGAACGGATATTCACTCCCTGAACAACGATTCGCGATTCCTTTGGAATGACGCGAATTACTTCGCCACGTTTCTTTTTGTCTTCCGAACGGCCGCTGATAATTTCAACCGTATCGCCCTTGCGAATTTTTAGTTTCATTCTTCGCTCCATCTTTCCAATGCTCAGATAGTTTCCGGTGCCAGAGAAACGATCTTTGTAAAGCCTTTTTCACGCAATTCACGCGCTACCGGCCCAAAAATACGTGTCCCTTTCGGATCCGTCCCATTGACATCCAGAATCACTGCTGCATTATCATCAAACCGGATCGTTGAGCCATCTTCCCGTCGCCATTCCTTAGAGCAGCGAACGATTACGGCTTTCACAATATCACTCTTTTTGACAGATCCGTGCGGGGATGCGGACTTTACCGTACCGACGACAATATCGCCCACATGACCATAATGATGGACGGAACCACCCATAATATGAATCACAAGGATTTCTTTGGCGCCTGTATTATCAGTCACTTTTAATCTGCTTTCCTTTTGAATCATTCTTTGGCTCCTTCGTTCATCGCTTCCGCCAATTCGGACGAGACTTCCTCGATGATTTCTTTCTTTTCATCCCGTCTTATGACCGATTGAACCACCCATCGCTTTTCTTTCGAAAGCGGTTGGCTTTCAACAATCATCACTTTATCTCCGACTTTACATTCATTGTTCTCATCATGTGCTTTGACATGTTTCACATCATGGACAACTTTGCCAACCAGCGGATGACGGTAAGATCGCCGAATTTCAACGACAACGGTTTTATCCATCTTGTCACTTGTAACAGTACCCATTATTCGACGGCGTGCATTCATGCTTTACCTTCCTGTTGTTTCTGCATTTCCATTTCTCGCAGAATGGTTTCCATCCGGGCAATATCACGGCGAACTTCTTTTACACGACTAAGATCACTTAATTGGCCGGAAACAGCCTGAAAACGAAGATTCATCTTTTCTTGCCTTAAATCCGACAGCTTGGCTGTAATTTCATCTTTCGTTAATAACCGAATTTCAGCTGCTTTCATGATTGTTCTTCTCCTGTGCCCAGTTCGTGTCGTGAAACTACTTTGGTGCGAATGGAAAATTTATAGGCAGCCTGGTGCAATGCTTCCAATGCCGCTTCTTCTCCCAATCCACCGATTTCGAACATAATTCGTCCCGGTTTAACGACTGCAACCCAGTATTCGACATTCCCTTTTCCTTTCCCCATACGGGTTTCGGGAGGTCGATGTGTATACGGTTTATCCGGAAAGATTCGAATCCAAACCTTTCCGTGGCGCTTCATTTCCCGCGCCAATGTACGGCGTGCAGCTTCGATCTGCCTGGCGGTTACCCAGCCGGGTTCCAGAGCCATCAGCCCATATTCCCCGAAGGTAATTTCCGCTCCGCGCAGAGCTTTTCCGCGCATTCGACCACGCTGCTGCTTGCGGTACTTCACACGTTTTGGCATTAACATATTTCAATACCTCTTTCAATTAACCCCAACGTTCACGGTGATCCCGTAAACGTGATCAGTATTCGTCTTATTCACTGACGTAAACACCTTCAGTGGATTCAGTAGCAGCTTCTTCGTTCATAGAAAGCACGATACCGCGATAAATCCAAACTTTGATGCCGATTTTTCCATAGGTGGTGTTTGCTTCAGCTCGGGCAAAATCGATGTCCGCCCGCAAAGTCTGCAAAGGCACACGCCCTTCCCGTAAGGTCACTGTCCGAGCCATATCCGCACCGCTCAGACGACCGCCGACCTGAATCTTAACACCTCCAGCTCCTTGGCGTAAACCTTGCTGAATGGCGCGCTTCATCGCCCGACGGTACCCAACCCGGCGTTCAATCTGCCCCGCAATATTCATCGCGACCAGATAGGCATCCAAATCCGGTGATTTGATTTCCTTGATTTCCAAATCAACCTTTTTTCCGGTCAGCGCCTCAAGATTTTGACGAATAATTTTTACGGTTTCGCCTTTTCGACCGATTAAGATCCCCGGTTTGGCTGTGTTCACCACAACTTTCACTTTTCCCGGGAATCGTTCGACT
>JALHEL010000260.1 GCA_022837205.1 Leptolinea sp. | reverse complement strand
TCGCAATTCTTTGGCAATTCTTCCCGTAATCATTCTGATTTTTGCATCCCTGATTGCCCCGATACCTGATGCATTATCCGATCCTCGCCTAAAAAATGGATTTTTTTTGGTACTATTGATCAGCTCCGGTGCTTTCTTTTCCGATCACCTGGTTCGTTTGAGCAAAGAACCTCTCAGCTACGGAAACAACTCACTCAATAATCTGACGGAACCTTTTTTTCTCGGGGATCATCTGAATTTCAATGAGGTGCTGACGGAATTGAAAACCAAAAATGCTGCCGGTCTGCCCGTTTTGTTGAAATCTCCCGCTCCCTACTTCATTGAAAGTATCTGCATTTGCTATCAGCGGGTTTGCTATGGCGACGGATCCGGTGAAGGACAAACTTTATTAAAGAATCACGCTCCATATCTACTGATCCAAACGGATTGGAAAGAATTTTCCGCAAATTCGGAAAAATATCCGGATCTTTCTCGCTGCACCACGATTAATCAAGAGAATCGAACATCTTTTAAGGTTTTTCTATGCAATCCATAAAGGAAAATAATTCGTGACAAAAAACAAAAAACTCTTTTCCTTCGCTATCCTTATTTGCCTGGCTCTTTTTGCCGTACCGATCAAAGTTTTTTCCGAAGAATCCATTGAAGTTGTTTTTAATGATCCATTTGGTAAAAATCACGATCCGGCTATTCAAGATCTGATTCTTAATGCTTTTGAAAATGCCGAGAATCACATTTACATTGCTATCTATAACTTTACGGATACCGCTTGCCGAGACGCTTTGATCGACGCGGTGAAACGAGGTGTGGAAGTCCGGCTGGTTATTTATTCGGAAAATGCCGACAACAGAGTCATCGGGGATTTGACAAAGAACGGGATAAAAATTGTCAAATCGCAATCCAAAGGTTTGATGCATGCGAAATTCATTGTTGTTGATTATGAAACAACAATCAGCGGGTCGGCAAATCTGACACCCGGGAGCTTTTTTTATGACAATAATTTTATGATTTTGATTCACGACAGCAAAGTGAACAAAATTTTTCAGGATGAATTCAATGAAATGTTCATCGAAAAGAAATTCGGCCCGACTGGTCAGCCCACAATACCTCCCACTGCCGTCACTTTGAAAGACGGGACAAAAATCACGGTGAAATTCTCACCGGAGGACGGCGTTGAAAAAATTCTCTTATCGCTGATTCGGGCATCCCAAAAGAGCATTGACGTGCTGGCTTATTCTTTCACTTCGGATAATCTCGGTAATGCTTTGATTGATCGATATGATGACGGGGTAAATGTGGAAGTTCTGTTTGAAAAAGAAACGTCAAATCAATACGGCAGTGAAGCGGCTTATCTGGTTCGGAACGGCATTCCCACTTACATGGATGGGCTAGCAGACGGATTGATGCATGAAAAAGTGATGATCTTCGATGAATCCGTGGTCGCGGCAGGTTCGTATAACTTTACGCGGGCAGCCGAAACGGTAAACGACGAACAAATTTTGATCATCGATAATCGCAAAATAGCCGATCAATTTGAAGAAGAATTCGAAAAAATTTTAGAAAAGGCAAATTAATCAATTTTTGAAGAATATTTGCGGATCATTCCGATAATATTTGTGAAAATACTTATTAAAAAGAAGTTGTCCTCTGAAAAAAGGACAGCTTCTTTTTGAATCATTCTCTGAGCTTTATAGAGCAAACGTTGAACTCGTCAGCAGTGTGTTTTCCGATAAGATTAATGCTGTGACTTTATTGCCCGCCAAACTTTTTCCGGGTAAATTGGAAGCGAATCAATCCGAGACCCGATGGCGTTCGCTACTGCATTGGCAATTGCCGGAGCGACTCCGTCCGTCGGTATTTCAGCTAACGCTTTTGCGCCGAAAGGACCGGTCTTTTCACCGTCCCCTTCCTGAATGATATAGCTTTCCATCAACGGCATTTCATCCGCTTGCAGAATATGGTAATCACCGAATCGCGGGTTCAACAAATTCCCTTGGTTGTCATAACACATTTCTTCACAAAGGGCATAACCGAGTGCGGTTGTTTGCCCGCCTTCCAGCTGTCCGATAGCGGTCGTCGGATTAATCACCGTCCCCGGGCTGACTGTCATAACCAATTTAATGGGAGTCACCTGGCCGGTTTCGATATCCACTTCCACTTCGGCGAATTCGGTTCCGAAGACCGGCGGACACTCCGGAGAAACATGGGAAGCATAAGCCGCGATTTGTCGCTGATCCTTACGATGAAGGCTATGCAATGCAATCTCCTCCATAGTAACGTGATCCCCATTCGGAGCGTAAACCTTTTCATCTTTCAGATACAGATCGTCTTTCGGCTGCTGCAGCATCAAGGCGGCTCTTTCCAGAACCTGTTCTTTAATTTTTTCGGCACATTTTTTGACTGCCATCCCGGAAATATAGGTGGTACTGGATGCATAAGCGCCTACATCAAACGGCGTAAAATCCGTGTCCGAAGAGTAGACAACGATTTTTGAGACGGGAATTTTCAGCACTTCCGCTGCCATTTGTGCCAATATCGTATCCGAACCGGTTCCCAGGTCGGTCGCTCCGACATTCAAATTGAAAGAACCGTCGTCATTAATCTTCATCGCTGCGGCGCCCATATCAATTCCGGCAATGGCGGTCCCATGCATCATAATGGACATCCCGATCCCTCTGCAGATATTCGGCTTCGAGGGATCCGAATGGAACTGTTTGGATTTCCTGCGGTTCCAATCGATCGCTTCCATCCCTTTCCGAATACAGGCATCCAATCCGTAGCTGTTAACTTTTTGCGGGACCGGATCGAATTCTGCCAGTTTATCCATAATTTTGATTTTTTCACCGGGACGAACAACATTTTTCATCCGGAATTTAATCGGATCCATTTTTAATTTTTCAGCGACTTCGTCGATAATGCATTCGATCCCGTAAATTCCTTGCGGTCCGCCATAACCGCGAAAGGCTCCGGGGACCGGTAAATTGGTATAAACAATATCCGCATGGAATCGCATGCTATCTGCCCGATATGTGGATAATCCGCGTGTTCCAGTCACATTACAGACAGTAAAACCATGCACGCCGTAAGCCCCGGTATTTTCGATCATATCCATTTCAATCGCTTTAATGCGTCCGGATTTCGTAACGCCGACCTTAAAGCGAATGGTATCGGGATGACGCGAACGAGAGGAGCGGAATTCATCTTGGCGATCGAAATAAAATCGGACGGGCCTTCCGGTTCGCAGCGT
>JALHEL010000259.1:3318-5858 GCA_022837205.1 Leptolinea sp. | reverse complement strand
TTTTCAATTCCTTCCGGAGCATACATTCCCCGTTCCATTTGTCCGACGATAATATACCTGACGTTGTATCGTTTCAAAAAATCGACCGCATTTTCAAGCGATGAATCATTATAGAAGGAAGTGATCGCATTTACCCGTTCCCAAACCTGATCGGACATATTACCGCGCTGTTGGCGTTGGTGATAATTCCAACCAACGACTCCGGGTAAGCCGGTGTATACCGTAAAACGATTGCCCCATTTATATTCTGTTGCATTCGCTTCTACGATTACCGGCGATCCTTTTACGTTATCTTGCATCCACCGGATAGCATCATAATCCTGAGACAAATCCATCAAAAAACCATCTTGAAAATAAAAAGATGTTTTCATAAATTCCATACCGTCCAATGTATGGGGTGCCACGGTTGACATTCTGTCTTTGATTTTATCAACGGAAGCAAAAATCGTATAACTGAAGGCGCCGATTAATAGAAACCCGTAAGCAAACCGCCAGATCACTTTTTTCCGGCTTTTCTCGGATTCCGTTTTCTTTTCAAAACTCCTTTGAATCACACTGATCAGCGCAAATGCAGATACCGGCGTAAATAATACCCAAGCTTGCAAATAAAGCTTGAATACCATGTTCATCCGGCCGATATCCCCTCTGAGACAGAAGAACTCGACAAACAATGTGATAAACAAAGCGGTCCCGGCAAGGAATAACAGGAAGCGTTGGCTGATCGGAGTATCCCTCCTCATTAATAAACATAACGTCCAGAACATCAACGGGACAGCAATCCATGCTACCCAAACTTTTATCGCGGAAAATGCAACCATTATTCCGACAAAAAATACCGCAACGGTTATCAAAACATTTTTTTGTTTTCGAATGAAATTTCGAAAATCACTGACTTTTACCCGAGCTAACCAATCAATCGTTTCCGTATAATACCAACTGATGAGTGCAAAGAGGAATAATCCCCAATGCATCAAATAAGACCAGACGGGTGTCCGACTGCCATTCCATACATCGATCGCGGATTCTCGAGTATTTGTATCCAAATAGGGTTTAAACAGAATAAAAGACAGCCCGCATAAAATTACTACCGATAGGATCGAAGAAATAATTTTTTGATCGGAGAATTTCCGCAGTGATAGGTCTGTCTGTGATGATGGTTTATTGAATTGAAAAAGCGGTTGCTGCACTCCCAAATCCAATAATACAATGCAGGAGAGCAATAAATAAGTGGGCATGTCCCAAGTATTGGTCGGGATTAATGACCCGATGATCAATGCGCCGCTTGCAAGAGATAACAGATTGAAACCATTGCCGGACGTTTTTCTGCGGACGATTAGCGAAGTCAACCAAACCAATACCATGACCGTGATCGGTAAGGCAAAAAGATGGGCGTGAGGATCTCCATATAGAAAAGTAAAAAAAGGAAATTCGGTAATCGGTTCGCCCGGTATGGCACGGCTCGGAATCCAGTACCAATCCCCCGCATACATTTGGAAATGTTGCCCCTGAAGGATCTTCCCGATTCCGTTGAAAAAGCAACCGATTTTCTCAAAAGCTGTCGAAGCTTCATTAATTCCCGCACATCCCAGCTCGGTCAATTCCACCGCGATCACTTTGAGTGTCCCTAAATTCCCGAAAACTTGTAATAATAAAACCGATAAAATGCCGGTTTTCAGGGCTCCTTTTTCGACATTAAATTCGGTATTTCCGAAATGTCGATGCGCGTAAAGGTTGCTTCCCAACGTAAAGGCTCCAACTCCCAAAAATGCATACCACGTCGGGAGAATCAGATTGTAGGCAACACTCGGAATCAATCCGATCCATTTCACCAACAGCCCTGACAGGAAAAAACCATAATAATAATAATTCATCGATCCGCCGGCAAACCACGGATCATACGGAGGGAAAATAGTACTTTTTATCACGGCGTTGAAGTATGAAAAATCCATGGGCTTCTCGCCCCCTTTATAGGGGTGCCACAAATCCGGATTTCCCAGGCGAATCAATAAAAAGAAAACAAAACAACTTAAAAAAACGATTTCGGATTGAAAAATATAACGCCGATTTTCGTAAAGATCGCGCAAGATTGATTTCCGATTAAATAAAAAGATCAGTAGATTGACTCCGGCAAGAACCAGAAAAACCGAAAGAATGGTTTTTTTTGTATATGGAAGGATTGAAAAGCATAGCACCCATACCGCATATCCGAAGATCAATAAACCAAAGAAGCGGGAAATTCCGTATCCTTTATCCCGAAAAGAACCGAAGATCATATGAGACAAAGGGAAAAAAATCAATCCGATTCCCAAAATTAATAAATACCAAAGAATAATGGTCAAAATCGGATTGGAATTAATCAGTGACGAACGGTTGAACAATTCGGACCATGTCCCGCCGGATTGCTGTAAGATTGCTTGAGATTCGGTTAAAAGCGCATATGTCTGTTCCATATTTTTGTATTCTACTGGAGTTTTGTCGGAAATATCGGAAAGATTGACAAAATCCAAACGTTTCCGAAATTCGGACAAAGAAAATTGCGG
>JALHEL010000259.1:0-3269 GCA_022837205.1 Leptolinea sp. | reverse complement strand
AGAGTCGGTTCAGACTGAAATACGGCAACCGGTTTAAAGTACGGGTTCTCTTTTGCGCTTTTGACGGATAATTTATTAAAACAATCGGTTAAAGGGTCACCATCCGGGCAAGATACCAGTTGACGATAAAAGGAATTCAATATCGGAAACTTCTTTTCAGCCCGATCCGCCATCCCATAACCGCGAGCGGAACTGATAATCAAAAAGTCCGCCCCATCGATTTTCGCAATCAACTTTTCTTTCCATAAAACTTCTTCGGATGAGAAGAGATCCAAATCCAGCACGGTTCCGTACCGTCCGTAAGTCGGATCATAGGGAATCTGTCCTTCCATCCGCAAAGGAAGCCGGTCATCCCAGCTGCTTTCGGTTGCAATTCGTTTCGGTTGAACGGATATAGCTCGTTTTGATTTTACGGCTATACGCAATCCAATCATCTCACCTGCTTTTACTTTGATCGGATCGGAAAGTGAAAAAGCAACCGGTTGATTCGCGGAACTGATGATTGAAAAGTTTTCCGTTTTTTCGGTGGAATTGTTGTAATTTATAAAAGTGAACGAAATCGGCACGGATTGATCCATTCCACCACTGAACATCATCGAACGAAAGCTCAAACCGGCAATTGAACCGTCGTCTTGAATCTTAAAATGAACTTCCAACGGTTTGTCATCGGTTATCCACGCAGCAGCCAGTCCTTTCAATAACAGATAACGAGGCTTGCCGTTCCGAAGAAAATAAAGAAAAGAATCCCCGCTTATCTCAGCAGAACAGCCGTTCCCTACCGTTTGCAATGAAAGAAAAGATTGATTGCCGAGAATCGCGTCATCCCCGGCAAATAGGATTTGTGATTCATTCGGGATCAAATCACCCGTCAAAATAAGTCCCCGATTTTCTTCCGTACTATTGATCGAAGCGCGGATCGAACAGTTTTCACCGTTCACTTTTAAATTTTCGAACTCTATTAATCGAGGAATGTCCCCTTTTTGAACCGCCAATGGAATTTGGATTGGGTCATCCCCTGTTTCAACAGAAAAAATCGTCGGTACCGCAACTTGCAAATCCGGTTCAACTTCATCCGTCTCTCCCGAAACCCGAACGGATATCGCAGCCGGAATCTGATCATAGACCCACCGGCTTGCCTGAACACGGGTATGGGGACGCTGATAAATTGAAAGGAAGGCACATGATCGGAGAAAAGCGCATGCGAGAGCTGTCGATAGGAAAATCTTCATCCAGACTTTCCCTTCAACTTCGAAAAGAGATCCGAGAAGCAGAAACAAAATCGGACATATGGGGTAAAGATAACGCATCATCTTTGAAAATTGAGCGGTTTGCGCCAAGAAAAAAACCGCTGTTCCGATGATGAGCGTCAATATGACGTAATTGTCTTTTTTGAATCCCTGACGGATAGACAGAACAAAGCCGGCGAAAACCAATCCCCCTGGTAATAATCCCATCCCATAAATCAACAGATTCTTCAGGGCATAAAACGGTGATCTTCCCACCCATTGCCATGCAGGCGGAAAATCGACTCTGCCGCTGCTTTGTTCAGCCAATTCCCGCATTGCGGCGATCCACGATGAATTTAACCGAAAATCGAAGAATTGCGGATTCTGAAAAGCATAAGGCTGAAAAATCCTGAAAGCAAAAGCGGAAGCTGAAATCATCAAAAAGAATCGAAACAATTCCTTTTTGATATCGCTATGCCTCCGAACCGTCCGGAAGACCATATCAAGCGCGGGAAACAGAATAAAAATAATCGCTGATATTTTACAAGCCAGCGCGATCCCCAATGCAATTCCGCTGACAATGGCTTGCGAATAGCAATGCTTCTTTCGGTCACCCAAAACAGAAAGAAGAGAGAAAGTGCAAAAGAAAGTGCAAAAAGAATCAACCGTAAAAAAATGTGCCTGTTGGATCGCTCCGACAAAAAAACCGTACCCGCAAACGCTTAAGAAAGCCGCCTTACGACTTTTCCATAGATTCCGGCTGAATCGGCCGATGCACAATAACGTCAAAAAATCAAAAAAAGCGCTGAGAAACCTTCCTGTCAACAGCAGAAATGAATAGGAAGCCGGATCCGTGTAATGACCGAAGAATCCTTGAACGGCTTTAACCAAAACCAGCGGAAAAGTTCCGTAAACATAAAAATGAAAACCGCTGTTGGAAGGATTAAAAGAGGATTCCGCGGCATTGAACCAGAGCGAAATCGAAGCCGGAAAATGAATGCTGTCCGCGACTTGTACTAAAAAACGTTCATCCGGATGAAGAAATTGACCGTTATCCCAATTTAACCCGTAAAATCTGAAAAATATGCCGAGTATGAACGGGACAACCCACAGAAAATAGATGGGCTTTCTTTGATCGCCCTTTCCGAGGTTCATACGAATCTCTTCCGGTTATTCAAGCCCCTACGGAACCAAATAACCGTAAAAATTCTTACCGGAGACTTTTCCCTCATATAATTTTTCCAAACCGTCCGGATAGAGCTTTTTCAAAATCGCTGCCGTTTCAGAATCATTGTCTTTATAAATAAACAGCACCGGCGAATCCCCTTTAACGACCGAACCGATCAAATCTCTACTCAATGCATAATCTTTTCGCGGGAATCCGGCATTAATTCCCACCAACCTTGTATCGACCCAATAAGGATAAGGGATGACATATGCATCGTCTGCTGAGCCGACCGAGTCCGCAAATCCCCTGATAACCTGCCCGATTTGACGGGTATTTAAAGCATTTAAATCATAATTTTGCCGATACTCATTGAAAACCAAATCATAATTATTCTTCCCGATAGCAAAGAGAAAAGCGATTCCGAGCACCGCCGTAAAAAGGATATTTATTTTGCTTTCCTTAAAACGCGAAATCAATGAATTGCCAACCGAAACGATCCCATAGGCAGCCGTTATCAAAATCGGTATTGCTGCCGCTCCGGTTCGATTTAAACACGGGTTTTCATCCGGAAACGCGATAGACAAAACGGAAGGCAACATCAACAGCGGAATAGAAAGGATCAACACGATGTCCTGCCATCGCTTATCCCGGATAATTCGCAGAATGATTAAGACGAGTCCGATAAAGAAAAAAGAAGCGCTTAAATAGTCCAGCGCCGGGCGAAATGGGATCGAATGAACCCAGATCCTGCCGTTATCCCAAAAAGGCATTATCAGTGCTTTCCACAGATTTGAAAAAAAGATAGCGATAGGTGAAGCACTGATCGATGTTTCTGCGTCACTGAGTCTGGTAAGTGTTCGATAAAAAACCATTTC
>JALHEL010000258.1:3674-6945 GCA_022837205.1 Leptolinea sp. | reverse complement strand
AATGTTGATTAAACCCGATCTTTCGATTATCGGTACAATCGGCGGAGGAAAACTCGAAGCGAATGCGATTCTGGCTGCCAAGGAGGTTTTTCAGTCGAAGAAGAGCAATCTTTTTCATTTCATTTTGAACGGTGAAGATGCGGCGAAATCCGATATGATCTGCGGCGGATCGGGAGATGTTCTGTTGGTTTTCCTCCCCTGGGATGATCCGGAAACAACTCTTGTATTTGAAAAGGCACTGGATGCAGCTGTCGGGAACCAAGAAGGATGGCTGATAACGCAATTTCGAGAAAACGGCGTCGATACAAATAAGTTTTGTTTTGTAGATAGGCAGGGAGAAAAAACCGGAAATTTGATTATCAATGGGGAATTCCTATCGGATATGAGAGGAACTCCGGATCAGATTGCCATTCATTCCGATCTTCTCCTGAATTCGGAAATTTTGGTGGAAAAAATTAAAGAACGAACCAAGCTGTACATTTTTGGCGGCGGCCATGTAGCCAAAGAAACCGCACGGCTTGCCGATGAGGTTTCTTTTGAGACAATTGTACTGGACGATCGAGCCGAATTCGCCAATAAGGAACGGTTTCCGAATTCGAAAATAATGGTCGTTCCCGATTATAAAAGCTTACCGGATCTTCCGATTGATCATCAAAGTTTTGTGGTGATTTTGACTCGCGGTCATTTGGGCGATTATGATGTGCTTAAGGAAATGTTGAAGACCGATGCATTTTATATCGGAATGATCGGCAGTATTCATAAACGAAATTTGATTTATGAACGCTTATTGAACGAAGGTGTCTCACAAAAAGAGATTGATCGGGTTCATTCTCCGATCGGATTGCCGATCAACGGTGAAACCCCCACGGAAATTGCGATCAGCATTATTGCCGAGCTGATTCTCGAACGTTCCAAGTTAAAATAGCCTCCAAAACGGATCCGCCCAGAGCGTTGGCTTTGTCTGAAGCTGTGAAACAATACCGGCGCTCTCCGCGCGGATCGATATCCATTATTTTCAAGCCTTTATTCACGAAAATTCCCGGATAGATGACACCGCGAACCATGCCGGTCAGCGGGCTGCGAATTTCAGTCTCTCCGACCAATGCCAATAAATCCCCTTCTTTGACGAAATCGCCGATTTCGACTTTCGGAGTAAAGATGCCGCTGGCGGGAGCCTTTTGAACCCGTTTCGGGCCTTCACCGCCGATCATTCCGGGAGTTCCGGTATCCGGCTCGGCGCTGCCTTTCCAGAAAACCCGACCTAAATCATGCCCGCGATTTGTTTCGATTACCGCATGTGCATTTTCTCCGGCAACGAAACCCGGACCTAATCCGATGACTAACGGAGCATCACTCAAATGAGAATCGTCCCGATAAGATTTCATAATTCGCGCATCGATAATGACCGAAGGATTTAATTCTTTGATTTGAGAAATATCCGGATCAATCAATAAGGGGATTTTATCTTCCGCCCAAATCGTCTCCGCTTCGGCGATATCGTGGATCAGGATGCTTTCGATGCCCTCGACCGCCATATGGCCTTCATAGACTGCATTGGCAAACGCCACACTGCGTCGAATGCATAACGGACAAGGCAGTTCACTTAAAATAACGCGGTAACCGGAACGCCATAAACGCAAAGCAATTCCGCTTGCCAAATCACCCGCTCCGCGAAAGGCGGTGATTTCTCTCGGATGGCAGTTTTTTTGATTCATTTTTTCAGTTCCTTTATAATTCCCCGTTTATTTTTATCCGTTTCGGGATCGAGACTTGTGATCCAGACTTCATCTACGCCGTGTTTCAGTAAATAATTTGAAATATTCTCAGCGTGCTTTATTCTTTCCGCAGTGTCAGCCTGATTCAATACCGCGATCTTGCAACATCCTTGCGGTGCGTTTTTAAATCCCCCCTGCGGGTGAAGAATGGCACGGCAGATAACGGATTCATCGATAATGTCCCCTTCTCGGCATCCGGTTATTCTCAGAAATTGAGACAAACGATGGACTGTCCGCTCGCCGATCGCCAATCCGATCACATCGAGTCCCACGACATCAAGGATATGATCGCTTTCCGCGGGAACCACCGGTTCGTTTTCCGCCGGAGCTTTCAGATGTAACCGATGAGCACCGTCCGCTTCAACGAGGATCGGCATTCTTATCTTTCGTGCCGCTTCGGCAAATTCACTGAATTGAGCCAGATCAAACCCCTTGACTTTCGGATAATCCTGTTCCGGCGCCGGACTGACCCAGACAATTTTATCCCCGGAAAAGTGATCGGGTGCGGCAAGGAATTCCGAAAATGAAACGATTCGGTCAGCGGAGGAAATTTGATCCCGACCGACTTTTGTCGTCGTTGTGACAAGACAATTCCAAGGCAAAACGTCGGCCAGATAAAACAATAAAGATGTTTTTCCGCCGGCTCCTACGATAGATAGAATGGATCGCTCAGTGAAAGATTCAAATGAATTCATTATATGATGCAGACTTTTCCGACTGGTCGAATCAAATGATTCCCCATTCACAGTCCCTCTCGCGTTCGGTACTACCGAACATTCCATATTATAATAGAAATTCAAAAAATAATTAATTAATAAATAAGGGATTTGTTTTACCGATTGGAGTAAAAATGAGCGAAGAGAAAAAAGCGATCAAATTAACCGAACTTGCCTTTTGCGCAGGTTGTGCGGCAAAACTGCGAGCGGAAGTCTTGATGGATGTCATCAACCCGTTCGGCGGCTTATTTAACCAGAATGAATTTCCCCAGCTGTTGATCGGTTTGGAAGAAGCTGATGATGCGGCTGTTTACAAATTGAATGATGAACAGGCATTGGTATTCACCACGGATTTTTTCCCGCCGATTGTCGATAATCCCTATGATTACGGGGCTATCGCAGCCGCCAACAGTATATCGGATATTTATGCGATGGGTGGCAAGCCGTTGATGGCATTAAACATTACCGATATGCCGACCAACCTGCCGGTGGAAGTCATCGCGGATATTTTTCGCGGCGGGGCTGAAAAAGCGAAAGAAGCCGGTTGTCCGATCGTCGGCGGTCATACCGTCCGCGACCAGGAACCCAAATATGGTTTGGCGGTAGTTGGAACAGTTCATCCGGATCGGATTCTGTATAAAGGAAAATTGAAAGTCGGCGATAAAATGGTATTAACAAAGCCGATCGGGTTCGGGTTGATGACAACTGCGAATAAGAACGGCTCAGCTGATTCGGAGGATTTTCAAAAAACGGTGGATTGGATGAAAAAGCTGAATAAAA
>JALHEL010000258.1:0-3664 GCA_022837205.1 Leptolinea sp. | reverse complement strand
GATGTAACCGGATTCAGTTTAATGGGGCATAGTTGGGAGATGATTCGATCGGGTAAAATCGGTTTAAGATATGATTGGGATGCTATCCCCAAAATTGATCATTATGAAAAGTATATGAATATGTGGTTATTCCCGGGCGGGGCTACGGATAATCGCAATTATTACGGAGATAAAGTGACTTTTACAATCGCTCTTTCCGAGCAACAACAAATGATGTTATTTGATCCGCAAACCAGCGGCGGCTTGCTTTTGGGCATCGGTTCCGATCGCCTTGACGAATTTTTGGAGAAAGCCAAAAAATCAGGGCAAAGTGCATGGGTGATCGGCGAAGCGGTGGAAAAACCGGGAATTGAGATCATTTAGCGTTGTTGGCATGCGCTGCAACTCTTTCTCGTTTTTTCCGTATAGACAGATAGAATTTATTGGAGCGGAAGGTTGAACAACATTTCCACCGACATATTAGAAAAAGTAAAAGAAGGAGATGCTGACGCTTTTACCGATATCGTTGATGCCTATCAAAATGCGATTTATAACTTATGCTATCGGATGTTATATAACCGAACCGAAGCTGAGGATGCAACACAGGAAACTTTTTGGAAAGCATGGACGAATTTTTCAAAATATGATTTTAATCGCTCTTTTTCAACTTGGATACTTTCGATAGCCGCGCATTATTGTATCGATCTGCAAAGGAAAAAGAAAGTTCCCGAAATAGAAATCGATGAGACGATGGAAGAGATCATACCGGATCCGATTCCTCATCCGGAGCAAGAAGCAATTAAGAATGAGGAGGAACAACAGATTCAAGATATGCTTAACAGCTTAAATGAAACAGATCGAGCGGCGATTGTATTGAGATATTGGTATGATTTTTCGGATCGGGAAATCGCCGAAAGTCTTTCCGTCTATTCCGTGCCAGAAAACAGTTAGCTCAATATTGGGACGGACAGACTCAATTTAATCAGGGATAAATGGTATGGATTCACATGAATATTATGAAGAATTGATTCTGAAGGATGGAGATTTGAGCGGAGAAGAGTGTAAAAATCTCAAAGCTCATCTGGAAGAATGTGAAAAATGCCAAAAACTGGAAGAACAATGGAAATCATGTTTGAACCTGTTGTCGAAAGCCCCGATGGTTGAACCGAAGGCTGATATCACCGGAAAATGGGAACAGACATTGCAAGTACGTACCTTCGAAAAAGAAATGAAAAATCAAAATCGACAAATTATCGGGACGATTATTTTGATTACGGTTCTTTCTATATTTTCATGCACTGTATTACTTTCTCCGGAATTCCTGATTCCTTCAACGATACAGGCCAGTCAAATCTTGTTATTGTTGGCGGGACTTGCCAATCAGTTTCGTACAATCCTTTCCATGCTGAGGCTGCCGGTATTGATTTTTTCGCTGGGCGGGATTCTCGCTGTGATCTGTTTTGTCGTTATTAATCGTATCGGCATAAATAATGAAGAAAATTCAAATGAGGGAGTAGAGCAATCATGAAAAAAAATAGGTTTTTCCTGTGGGGAATTGTTTTATTCCTCGGGATTCTGATGCTGCCCGTAATGACTGTATCTGCGAAGGATAAGGTTGTTTTTGGTTCAGATTATGTTTTGGAATCCGGGGATAAACTGAATGGGAATTTAGTTGTTTTCAGAGGAGATGTAACCATCGAGGAAGATGCTTTCGTCGATGGAGATATGGCAATTTTCGGCGGTGACATTGTCATCGACGGTGAGGTGAGCGGTAATATTGCGGCGTTCGGCGGAGATATATCCCTCGGACCGAATTCGATTATCGACGGGAACTTTTCGGCCATGGGCGGTACGGTTACCAAATCACCGACGGCGATCATTAAAGGTGATCTCTTACGGCAAAATGGTGAAATCTTATTGAACACCGATAAAAGAGTCGAAAAGAATGTTTTCTCACCGGTCGCAAGAGGAAATAGAAACAAAACGGGTTTTTGGTTGACATTTTTTGGCGTGCTCGGAAGTATCGGACTGTTTTTTGCCATGGTGTTAATTATTGCCGGATTAGGGTTGTTGGCCAATGTCCTCTTAGGGTCCCATTTGGAAGGTATCGGCAAAATAATCGCTGAGAAACCGTGGAACGCCTTTGGGATCGGATTGGTGACGGTGATTGCAGCTCCCTTTGTGGTTGTTTTATTCTGCATGACTGTGATTTTGATTCCGCTGGCGTTTTTGTTAATCTTGGCTTTAATCCTTTTGATTTTTTATGGCTGGATAGCTTGCGGTTATGAAGCCGGACAATGGATGACGAAGGCTATGAAGGTGACTTGGACTTCTAACTGGACGACAGCCTTCGGAACTTTTGTCATAACTTTGGTAGCCCATGGATTGAAGAAAATCATCCCATGTGTCGGTTGGATGCCGGGCGGAATCGCAGCTTTGTTCGGTCTGGGCGGAGTGATGATTTACTACTATCATCGATACCAAGATCGACCGAAAAAGAGTACTTCGAATCCGCAGTTGCCCAAAAACAACCCTCCGAGCGGAGATTACCGACCCAGGGAAAATACAATTCCTCAGTCATCATCCGAAGAAGAAAAAATGAGACAAAGCAGAGAAGAGCCGGTTGCCGAGAAATCCGAGAAGGGGCCAAACGATTCACAAAAACCGGAATCCGTAATTGAATTGCCCGGGAAAGTCGAAACCGGCGAGACGGAAGAAGGCGCGGCTCAAAATGGTACCGAAGAGATGCGTGAGGCGGAACCCGTATCGGAGTTCGGTGCGAGCGAACCGCAGAAAGAAACGGGTGAAAGCAACGCATCCCCAGAAACTCCGCCAAAGAAAAAGAAGAGAGGTGTGGGAGCTTCCGTGTTGGATTCGATTCATGAGTCCGAAATGAAGGATCATGCGACTTCGGAAGACCATCCGGAAACTTCAAATGAAACCGATAAAGGCGATTCGAAAGAAAGCTGATGTAAGAATTCGTTTAAAAGAATTTTGATAAGAAGACGGTCGGCTTGCCGGCCGTCTTTGTTTATAAGAGTTTTGGTTGTCGGGGGAAACGTTTATTGCCGCGCCGAAGATGAAGAAGATGTTATTTATAGAGAGAAAAATTGTTATGCTGCGTAAAAAAGCTTTTGAGGAAAGTGAAACCATCGCCCTTTGGGAGAAATAGAAGTAAAAAAAACGAAATCCTTCCGAAAGTGTTGAAACCCTCGCTTTTGGGGAGAGTGTCAGAATATCTGCCGGATTGGTAGGATGCCGTTGTGAAAATCCTTGTCCTTTGGGAGAGATAGAAGTAAAAATCTGAAATCCTTCCGAAAGTGTCGAATCCCTCGCCTTTAGGAAGAGATAGCAGTGAAAAAAACCGAAATCCTTCCGTAAGTGTTGAAACCCTCGCCCTGCGGGAGAGGGGAGGGTGAGGGTGGTAAATTCCAATAGAAAAAGAGAAAATTTAGAAGGATTGTCTTGTCGAAAGGGGTCGGTATTTTTGCAAGACCCTATGACGTTATCGAGGTTTGGATGACAAAAGCCAATGCCGGCAAATGGTGAAGAGTGGTAGATTGAGCTGATCGGGACGTCGGGGACGCCGTCCCCTACAGAGAAAAACGTTGTGGACTCGCTCTTAGAAAGATGGACAGAAACGTCTGCCGGATTGGGGTAGGACGCCGTTGTGAAAACCCTCGCC
>JALHEL010000012.1 GCA_022837205.1 Leptolinea sp. | reverse complement strand
TTCTTCCACACCGCTAATCTGCGAAGGATGCCCGAAGTAAGCTTCTTTTTTATCCATGGTAACCTCTGACCGATTCCTTTTCAATGTCTGTTTTCAAAACGCATGAAATAATCATCCAGTTCAGAACTAAGTTCTATTCCAACTTTTTCGAAACAAGTAAGAAGAATTTCATAAGTCCCTTCTCCACCTAAAAAATCCCAAAATTCGGAGGCTACCTTGATTTCATTGTCCAAATCAATCATTCCATTTATTGTCCATCGTCGATATGGCTTCGGTTCATAAGGATTATAAGGAATTGCAATAAGGGTATTTACTTTTGCATATGGATTTTGGGCTAATGTAACACCAACCCAATTTAACAAGGTACGTTTATAGCTTCTGAAATCATTCTTATTCGGTTTCGCAGTTTTTAAATCAATTAAAAATAATTCATCATCAAATGTTGAAAGAAACAAATCAACTTTAATTGGGTTTATATTTATAAATTGACCAGATTGGCAAACTCTACGTATTTCTTCAATTTCAGCTTTTTTATCAGGAATTCGTTCGCCATTTTCCAATTGGTTAATAATCTGTTGTATAACGCTCTGAGATTCACTGCTAATTAGACTTCCCGAAGTAAATTGTGATTGAACAACTTTAAAATTATCTTTTGCAATTGATTTTGCAATAGGTTCAAAAATTGAAATGCCAAAAGTTGTATTGAGAGACTGTATAAATGAAAATAAAGCCATCCTATCTTTTCCCAATAATCGAGTATGAAAAGGCATTGAAATGGTTTCCGGCTTATAGTTTCGTATTTTGTCACGAAGACAGTTAATTAATATATGCTCAACATTTTCTACCTGTTGATTATTTAACGACATGTCATAAATCCTTTTTAATATGAAAGATTACTTCCGAATAAGCTCCTTTATCTCTCTCGGTTCGATTTAATACAGGACGCTTATATCGTTTTATAATTTTCATTCCTGATTTATTAACTATTTGGGGATACAAATCATATTTATCATTCGCAACTAAAAATATATCATAATCGTTCGATAAATATTTTTCACAATTAATCAGAACTTCTGAAATTCCTTCAACATACGATTGTTTAGCCGATTCACCTTGTCCTTTATATAGAGGACCAATCTCTAAACTATCATGTCGATCAAAACCAAAAAGATCATATGCATAAGCATGTTGCTCATGATAATCTATCATTCCTACATAAGGTGGACTAGAAAAAATTCCTTTAATTTTTTGTTCTGAAATCTTTTTGCCGAAATTAGGATTTAGTTTCATCACTTCATCAATAATATTTATATTCCTGCTATCTCCAACTAATGATACTTGCATTGTATCAGTTCGAATTGTATCGAATTCAGCAAGTCTCTTAATCGAATCTTTTGTATACGTATCCCACCATTTTAAAATAGAGAAAAGTGGTTTACAGATTTTACTGTGTTTAGGACAATAATAAGTTGTTGTTTGTGGTTCTTTTAAAGTTGCAAGATCTGAATGGGTAGTCGCTCTACATGAACGCATTGTCCTGCTTAATATCAATGAAAGAATTTCTTTTGTCGATTGATCATTAATTTTTTTAATCTCATCATATACAAAATATATCTCTTTTTTAACTGAAGGGAAAAACCATCTATCGATAAAGTTTCCAGTTTCAGGGAATTCTATATCAATCTGGTACTTAGTAATGAGGTCATAATACTTTGGTAAAAAAATTAATTCTTTTTCGTGTCCATATACATCTGGATTAATATCTCTCTTTAAGACTTGATATTTATATTCGGGTGAAGGAAAATATTTCGAATTAAATATATTTAATTCTTCCAAAAGAGCTGTTTCAAATTCTGCGATTTTTGAATAATATATGAATTCCTTCAAGGCATTTGTAATTCGTCTAATTTCAGAATAAACAGACGGTAAATCATATTTTTGAATTTTGCATTTGGAAATAAGGCTATTAAAAATAGATATATCTATCCCGATTGCATTTATTCCTAATTCGTTTGCTTCAACTAAGGTAGTGCCACTTCCACAAAAAGGATCTAATACGATATCTCCCGGCCGGAAAACCACTTCTGTTTTAAATTTGTCAACATGATCATCCAAAAAATATTCAACTAATTGAGGTATGAATTTCCCTTTATAGGGATGCAAGCGATGAACATGTTTAGTGGTCTCACTTTCCTTTACATGATCGAATGAAAGAGCCCAATTTAAATCTTCTCCTAATTTAGATTTCCAGTCAATTTCTCTTTTCCCGTTAAAAGAATCATAATAGTTCTTTAAATCATCTTTTTGAATTTTTGTGTTCTCACCATCAAATATTTTTTTTACCTTACCATATTGAATTAAATAAGAGATGTTTGAAGGAGAGACTTTTTTCTTTAAGTATTTCGTTGCCCAGTCACTAGCTTCATTAATAGTTAAAAGTTCAGTGTTGTTCATTTTACTCATCCTATTAAATTTTCAGTCAATATTGATTATATCCGTAATTTTATTGGGAACCGTTAATCTAAAACCGCCTAAATCATATAATTAGATTTATTTTTCCTAATCAGAATTTCAGAAAATACAATAACGAGTAAAATTTGAAAGTGCATCAAAATAGGATGAAAAGACTGTCTCAACGACAGTCTTTCAAATGCCGATAATCTTTGTTTCGTTTTAAATAAATACCGAAAAGAAAGCGAATCAATCACAGACAAATCGAAAAGAGGAATTGTTTTTAATAATGAAATCGGAAATTGAAATTATCAAACCCTTACCGGACAGAATCGACATCCACCATGCCCTTTTTGATTTCGACGGAACACTCTCGTTAATCCGCGAAGGCTGGCAGCAGATTATGATTCCCATGATGGTCGATTTTATCATGCAGACACCGAACCATGAGGATGAAGCGGAAGTACAGCGGATTGTAAAAGAATATGTCACCCGATTAACCGGGAAACAGACAATCTTTCAAATGATACAACTTGCGGAAGAGGTCGAGAAGCGCGGCGGAAAAGCTTTGGATCCGCGTGAGTACAAAGAGATATATCATCAAAAACTTTTGGAAAGAATTCATGATCGTCTGGAAGGCTTAAGAAACGGCACCTTTCAACCGGAAGAATACCTTGTTCCGGGTTCATTTTCGATGCTGCAAGCATTAAAGGCCAGAGGTGTAAAATGTTATCTGGCATCCGGTACCGATGAGAAATATGTGTTGGATGAAGCGCAATTACTGCGTTTAACCCCTTATTTCGAAGGAATATACGGTGCCCAGGACGATTACATCCGTTTTTCGAAACGGATGGTAATCCAGCGTATTATTCGGGAAAATAAGCTGAGCGGACCCGAATTTGTCGGGTTCGGCGATGGATTTGTCGAAATCGAAGATACCAAATCGGTCGACGGCACGGCAGTCGGCGTCGCCAGCAATGAACAAACACGCGAAGGAATTGACGAATGGAAACGGGAACGCTTAATTCAGGCGGGTGCGGATTTGATTATTCCCGATTTTCGCTGTTCCGATGAATTAATAAAAATATTATTTCCGAAAGAAAGCAGATAAGGAAGGGTTCTTATGGCTTATAAAACTTTTGATCGTTCCAAATTAAACATTAAACCGATCTCCGAGCGAATTCATGATCTTCATTTGCCGCAAATGTTAATTCCCTTAGACGCACCTGTCCCTCCGTTTTCGGATCCTGCGATTCCGAAAATTGCACAGGCAATGATCAAAGCGCATGAAAACAACGCTCCGGTTATTCTGATGATGGGCGCACATTTACTCCGGAAGGGGATGGCGCCGATGATCATTGATCTGATGGAAAAAGGGCTGATCAATCATATCGGATTGAACGGAGCCGGTTGTATTCATGATTATGAATTGGCTCGAATCGGAGCGACAACCGAAAGTGTCGCCCGGTATATTCATGAAGGACAATTTGGCCTGTGGCAGGAAACCGGCGAACTGAATGACATTATCAATCACGGTTCGGATGCCGGATTGGGCATCGGCGAAGCGGTCGGAAAAGCAATCGTTGAAAACGACTATCCCTATCGAAAAACCAGTTTGCTGGCCCGCGCCTGGGAACTCGGAGTTCCGGTGACCGTCCATGTCAGCATCGGTTCGGATATTATTCATGAACATCCCAATTGTGACGGGGCAAAATTAGGAAAAGCTTCCTATCAGGACTTTCTGGTCTTTACCAATACCATCGATCATCTCGAACAGGGCGTATATCTCAGTTACGGTACCGCCATCATGGGACCTGAGGTCTATCTAAAAGCCTTGGCAATGGCTCGGAATGTCGCCTTTCAAGAAGGACGACAAATCTGCCACTTTACCACCGCTGTTTTTGATTTACAGGATTTAGGCACCGACTGGCACCGGGAGATTTCAAAAGACCAAGCTGCTTATTACTTCCGTCCCTATAAAACTATTTTAGTGAGAACCGTTGCGGATGGTGGCGTAAGCTACTATGTACGGGGAGATCACGCCGTGACTTTCCCGAACCTCTATCATTCAATCATCGATCACTTTCAGGACGGCCGCGAATGAATTCGAAACGGATTGCCGAAATATTAAAAATTTATCCCGATTTGCACATTCTGGTTGCGGGAGATTATTTTCTGGATCAATATTTGATGATTAACCGCGATCTGGCGGAAATATCCTTGGAAACCGGTTTGGAATGCCATCAGGTCACAGAGATTCGCAACAGTCCGGGGGCTGCCGGAACCGTGGCAAATAATCTTGTCGCGTTGGATGTTTCCGTCAATGCTCTCAGTGCAATCGGTAAGGACGGCCGCGGTTTTGATTTAAAAACCGAATTACTGAAACGGAACATAGATACCCGCGCTCTGATCGAATCCCCGCTGATTATGACCCCCACATATACCAAGCCGATGGTTCAGGGGAAAAATGAACCCCTCCATGAACTGGAACGGATCGATATAAAAAATCGTTCTCATCTTCCGATTGAAATCGAAGACACAATCATTGAGAATCTTGAAAATTCTTTTCAACTTGCCGATGGAATCGTGCTTGTCGATCAGGTTCAGGAAGAAAATTGCGGCGTCTTAACGGATCGGGTCAGAAATCAAATCGCAGCTCTGGCATTAAAATATCCCGATAAACCTGTTCTGGCAGATTCGCGCCTGCGAAGCGCGGCTTTTAAAAACGTAACGGTAAAATGCAATCTATCCGAAGCGTTGAATGTTACCGGCGAATCCGACGTTGAGCGGGCTGCCAAAAAAATGGTCGCCGGCGGCGCTCGCAGCGCTTTTATTACGATGGGAGAAAAGGGTATTTTTGCCTATTCAAACGGAAAAGGTGTGACCGTTCCGGCGGTCAGAGTTGAGGGACCTATCGATATATGCGGTGCCGGGGACAGCGCCGCCGCCGGAATTCTGAGTGCGTTATGTGCCGGAGCAAGCTTTGAAGAAGCGGCAATTATCGGTAATCTGACGGCATCCATAACAATCCTGCAGATCGGCACTACCGGTACAGCCAGTCGAGAAGGGATTGTTCGGCGCGCATTTGAATTCTTCGGCGAATAAGTCTTTTTCAGCCGGCAAGTTCGGATAATTTTGCAGCTCCCAACAAAGTTTCGGTCCCTTTGAGGTGAGACATTCGAATTTTGGTCTTCCCCCGCATTTCGGTGGGGAGAAATTCGGGTATAGAGTGAGTCAAAATTGGTTCCAGTAAATCCCAGCTATTCACCGCCACTCCGCCGCCGATGACAATCTCTTCCAAATCGAATAAAACAATGGCATTCGAAAGCGATAAGGCAAAACATCTGAAGGCATAATCGACGATTTCGGATGCGGAAGAGTCTCCTCTTCTGGCCGCTTCGATCAACGGCTTTGCCGATATTTCGCCCATCTTCGAGACTTGTTCACGAAACACAGAGCATGCTTCCGGACTTTCGATCAGCGCTTTGGCATCCCGTGCCAAAGCCCAGCCGGATGCAACAGCTTCGATACATCCTTTGCTGCCGCAGGCACAGGGGAACGCGGCTTCACCCACATACTGCACTTTCTGGTGACCGACTTCTCCGGCCATTCCCTGTCCTTGAAGGATTTCTCCGTTCAAGATGAAGCCACCCCCGATTCCGGTGCTGATCTGAATATACATGAAATAATGGGGTTTTCCTTGGCTGCCATAGAACCATTCGCCCAATGCAGCCACATTCCCGTCATTTCCCATTCGAAAAGGGAACCCGAACCGGTCGGCGGCAACTTCCGCCAGCGGGTAATTCTCCCAGCCTTTAATGTGCATAGACCGGATTACATGCTTGCCGTCGGGATTTACCGGTCCGCCGAAACTGATTCCTCCTCGGGTAATTTTTTCCTGCGGAATACCGGATTCTTTTAGACTCTTACCCGCCGTATTCAGAATCAGCTCTAAACTGGCTTGTGCACCCGCATCCGCGGGCGTCCTCGCCTTTTGGTAACCAAACAGCCTGCCGTCGGGAACAGAGACTACCGCGGTTGCCAGTTTGGTCCCGCCAAAGTCGAGCGCCAGAGCATATTCGGGTTTTGTCATCGCTTTCCTTCCGGTTCGTGCATCGCTATTTCACGCAGGACCATGGTCAGTAAATGATCACATACCATATGTAAGTCTTCGACCCGCTCAATGCTATCCGTATCAATGTTGATCGGTAAATCCACCATGGAGATCATTTGTCCTCCCTTGAATCCGGATAAACCGATTGTTTTTAAGCCGATTTCTCTTGCGGTTTCCAAACCGCGAAGGATATTGGCAGAGTTACCGCTTCCGCTGATGGCAATCAAAATATCGCCCGGCTCGGCCAGAGCTTTCAACGGTTCTGAAAATACTTTTTCATAACCTTCATCATTTGCAAAAGCCGTTAAAGTCGGAGTGCTATCGCTGAGACACATTGTGCGAATCGCCGGAAGGTATGGAACACGAGTGTTTTTCGAAAAATCGCACGCCATATGGCTGGCGGTTGCCGAACTGCCGCCGTTTCCCATCGTAAAAATCATCTTCTGTTCCAATCGAGCCGAATGAATCATTTCGGCGGCTCGTACGATTTGATCGACCGGCATTTTATCAATCGCCTGATTCAAAAGGCCAATATATTCATTGACCCATTCTTGTTTTGTGCTGTTCATAATTATTTCTCATCCTCTTATTGACATTAAAATTTCATTCGGCTTTCCGGTTTTCGGGAACGGATTTATTCCTGCCCGAAATGCCGTTCCAACATTTTGCATAAGGTATGATAGATCAGAATATGCAGGTTCTGAATTTCATCCGTCTGTGATTGATTCACAGCAATTAGAATATCGGCATCTTTTCGCATCTTTCCGCCATCCGATCCGGTCATACAAATCACATAAACTCCCAGTTCCTTTGCCAATAATGCCGCATAATGCAAATTTTCGGCGTTTCCGCTGGTGCTGATTGAGATCATTACGTCTCCCGGCTTGGCATTCGCGTAAAGTTCCTGAGCTACGGCAAGATTCGGATGCTGAAAATCATTTTCGATCGCAGACCGTAAAACCGGATTCAAGCCTAAGACCATCACCCGTTGCGCTTCTTCAAGATTTTCCGCTAAAACGGAACCCTCTTCGGACTTTTTCAACCGAGCTGCAAGAGCCGCCGGCATGTGCCTTTTTACAACAAAGGCTTTGGAAAGTTCTCCGCTGATATGCAGCGCATCCGCCATACTGCCGCCGTTTCCGGCAACAAACAGGGTTCCTCCGCAGGAATACGACCGTCGGATCAACTGATAGGCTTGAGCAATCGGTTCTTTGACATTTTCAATTTGAGGATGCAGCCTGATCGCTTCATCTAAAATCAACCGTACAGACGGATCAATCATTTCCGTCATCGGCAGAGAAATTCTCTTTGATTCCACGGGAAAGGTCTCGCCATTTGCCGTCAATAATTGATATAGGTTCGGCAAAGTGACCTTATGATTTCCGCAAATATGGAATCCTTTTCCGCCCAACATTACCGGTCGATTCACCACATTCTTGCGCGGACGATAGTAATACTGAACTTTATCTTCTCCCAGAGGAGCACGATAATCGCCCAGATCGATCAGATCAAAATTTGCGGTGGTAAATACTTTCAGCGGATTCCCCAGATTCCGTGCTATGGAAAGGGCTTTCAGAAAAACTTCCGGACCGATTACCGCCGAACCGACATTCAGAAATACTCCGCCTTCCAAATCACAAACCGATTTGCAGAAAATTTTAAAATCCTGACCCGAACCCCATCCGATAGCCGCAAAATCCACTGCCGGATGTTGATGAATAATATCCGTCCCGACAGCCACATGAACGGTATAGGGAATTCCCAAACGCCAAGTATGGTAAAGGACACTGACATCGCGATATTGGGCAAATCGATCATCGGTTCCGATCAACTCACCCAAAGACTCACCGATTCCCATCCCTCGTTTGGCACCGTTTTGAATCGCGGTATTCATCAGCAAACCCGTCTCTTCGGCCATCCCGAATGTACCGTCCTTAATGGAATCCGCCACATCTTCGCTTGTATGTCCCAACAGCGCAATTTCAAAATCATGGATTGTTGCTGCTCCGTTGCTCGCAACATGTTGCACATACCCCTTTTCCAAAAGATCGATCAAAATCGGTGCCAGACCGGATTTGATCACATGCGCACCTTGCATCCAAATTAAGGGACGACCCGCCCGGCGGGCTGCCAAAATTCTTTCGGCGACTTCTTTTAAATCGGGAGAATCAAATTCCGCAACAGGTGTCGACGGAAAAATGAAGTCATCGGTCGCAACTCGATTATGACGTGCCGGAAGGGGCACTGTACGGACTTTCTTTAGATCAACTGCAGGATAAGGCATATATGTTTCTCCGTGGGATATCGAACAAAAACGATATCATAAATTTTTTCTTTCTTCAAAAGTATCAATTATCTATCGAAGCGAAATCGATTCTTTTCATTGAGCTTTTCAATCTTCCTCTATAAAAAGAATTTTTATTCGCTGATATTATTGGAAAAGCATATCATTAAAACAAAGAACCCGGCAAAATTGCCGGGCTCTTTATGTTCGAAAAACAGATTATTTGACTTCGTCCAAATTATCTTTGGTTACAACGGTTACACCGGTGTCGACAACAAACGCTTCTTCATCAGCGACTTTCTCACCGTTGATGAGTTTCCAAGCGGCTTTCACACCTTCGTTACCCATGACCCACGGATTTTGAACCATTGTCGCCTGGATCACGCCACGGGATACCAGATCCTTTACTTCATCGGAAAAGTCAAAGCCTACCACTTTAATGACACCGGCTTTTCCGGCCTGATCAACCGCGTTACCGGTACCGACAGTGGAGCCTTCGTTACAAGCATAAAAACCGGCCAGGTTCGGATTCTTCATCATGAAATCTTCCGCATAGTTCAAAGCCTTCTGCTTGTCACCGTCGCAGTATTGGACACCGACGATCTTAATATCCGGGAATTTCTCGGCAATTTCCTTGCGGAATTCGGATTCTCGAGTCATGGTTGTCTGGGATCCGGCCTGAGCGTTGATGATGGCGATTTCGCCCTTTCCGTCAACCAATTTGCCCAGTTCATCCGCTGCTAAGCGAGCGGCGGCACCGTTATCCGTTTGGTAAATCACATGGAATTTTTTGGTATTCGCCAGGGTATCAATCAAGATCATCGGGATGCCGGCATCATATACTTCTTCAATTGCCGGAACCAATGCTTCTGCATCCATCGGAGCGAGCAGAATGGCATCGGCTTTGTTGGTGATTTGGTTTTCTACCATATTAGCCTGAACCACCGAGTCCACTTTGGTTGCGGGAGCATCAAACACTAATTTAACGTCATGGCCTTCTTTTACCAAATCGGCAACCGCAGCTTCGGCACCGGCCTTCACTTTCAGCCAGTGCTGATCCATGGAATCCATGGTGATTAATGCGATGGTATAGCTCTTCTCTGCAGCCATTGCAACACTGCAAACAGAGAGTAACATCGCAAGTACAATAATTAATGTAACTTTTTTCATTCTTTCCCTCCTAATATATTTTTGAAAACTGCAAAATGCAGTTTATCTACTACTATTCTAATCTTCTCTCTTAAATCGGTCTATAAAAACAGCGGCGATAATCACGATTCCGATAATCATCTTTTGAATAAAAGGAGAAGCACCCGACAGGTTTAAACCGTTCCGTAAAGTTGCGATCACCAAAGCTCCCAAAACCGTCCCGGGAATAATCCCTTCCCCGCCGAGAGTACTGGCTCCGCCGATGACGGAAGACGCTACCGCATCCAATTCATAGCCGTCACCCGCCGTCGGAGCAGCGGAAATAACGTTGGCAGTCATAATCATACCGGCCCAAGCTGCCAAAAATCCGCTGATGGTATAAACGATAATCAACGTCAGATTGACGTTCACACCGGATAAGCGGGTGGCTTCATAGTTCGAACCCATCGCATAGGTATAGCGTCCGATTTTGGTTTTCGACAAAACGAAACCAAAAATAATCGCCAAAATCGCCATAATATAAACCTGATTCGGGACGTTAAACGTCCGTTGCGTTCCGATTTGGGTAAATTCTTTCGGTAAGCTCCCGATCGGAATTCCCTGCGTCAGAAATAACGCCAAGCCCCGGACAGTCGTCATCGTACCCATGGTGGCAATAAATGCCGGGAGTTTTCCATAGACGATCAACGAACCGTTTATTATACCGACCAAAACACCAAAAAGTAAGCCGGCGACCATCGAAATCCAGACCGGCATTCCGTCCCGCATGAAAATTGCCGCAACAACACCCGAACAGGCAATCACCGAACCGATTGACAAATCAATGCCGGCGGTGATCAAAACAAAAGTCTGCCCGATGGCAATGATAATAATCGGAGTGGCTTGCTTCAGAATATTCAGGATATTCATCATGGAAATAAAATTTCGATTCGCTAATGTAAAGAAAAGAAACAACATTAGCAAAGCTGCCAGGGTACTGAGAATTTGCCGCTTTTGACGTGACATTTTCGCTTTTTGCTTGGTTGGAACTTCTACTGTTGCTTGGCTCATAATTTACCTCATCTACATGTATTGAGTAGCATATTGCATGATAATTTCTTGATTTGCTTCATCAGCGTCTAATTCTGCGGTAACCCTGCCTTCACACATAACCACAATCCGATCAGCCATTCCCAAAATTTCAGGAAGTTCGGAAGAGACAAAAACCACGCCGATTCCTTGCTCTTTCAATTGATTCATAAGGTTGTAAATATCAACCTTCGCTCCGACATCAATCCCCCGCGTCGGTTCGTCAAACAAAATCACATGAGCCGGTTTCACCAGCCATTTTCCGACCACTATTTTTTGCTGATTTCCGCCGCTGAGATTCTTAACGATCTGAAATACCGAAGGAGTGTGAATGGTCAATTGTTTAACCATATTTTCAGCAATCATTATTTCTTTTTTTGTATTGACAATGCCGCGATGTGTAACCTTTTCCATATTCGGCAGCGTAGCATTTTGATAGACCGGCATGGAAATGCATAGTCCGTCCCGTTTTCGGTCTTCCGGAACGCAGAAAATTCCCGTTTCGATTGCTTCTTGAGGTTTATCGATCCTGATTTCTTGACCGTTTAGAATCAACTGACCGGAATCTTTTTTATCTGCACCGAAAATTGCCCGAACCGTCTCTGTTCGGCCCGCACCCATCAAACCGGCAATCCCCAAAATTTCGCCTTCCCGAACAGTGAAACTGACATCTCGGACAGCTTTCCCCGCAGAGAGATTTTTAACTTCAAAAATGGTTTTTCCGACCGGCATTTGAATCCGCGGGAATTTTTCTTTTAATTCCCGGCCGACCATATAACGGATAATATCATCGGCGGAAAGATTCTTGAAATCCGTTGTAATGATATGTTGCCCGTCCCGGATGATCGTAATGCGATCGGTAATCGCATTGAGTTCTTCCAAACGATGGGTAATATAGATGATTCCCTTCCCTTGCTTTCTCAAAACTTTGATAATACTGAATAAATCATCGATTTCTTTGATCGTCAAAGCGGAAGTCGGCTCATCCATGATCACTACATTCGCATTTGCGGAAATAGCTTTGGCGATTTCCACCATCTGTTGCTTGGAGACAGTCAATTCGGAAACACGGGAATTCGGATCCAAATTGACTTCCAACCGGTCTAAAATCTTTTGTGCCTCTTCAATTTGATGTTTTTTATCGAGAAAAATCCCGTTTTGAAATTCCCTGCCTAAAAAGATATTCTCAGCCACAGTCAGATGACGACATAAATTCAGTTCCTGATGGATGATCGCAATTCCGGCATCCTGAGCATCGCGCGGCTTTTGAAAATTCATTTCCTTTCCGTTGACAATCACCTTTCCTTCATCTTTAATATAAACGCCGGAAAGAATCTTCATCAGGGTTGATTTGCCGGAACCGTTTTCACCGATCAGTGCATGTACTTCACCGGGTCTTAAATCCAAACTGACATGATCAAGCGCTTTTACGCCCGGGAATGTTTTGGATATTTCCACTAACTGAACTAAGAGATCATCCATAACCGGTTTCCCCTTTCAGGAATTGAAGTCGATATTCAAAAGACTAGTTTGTGAGTATAAACTAAAATTTGTCAGTTGTACTGACAAATCTGTTCTTAAAGAAATTTGTCATTTCATCTCAGGATTTTTATCATATCATAATTCGATAACTATGTAAATTCTTTTTATCAAAGTATTTTCGCTTGTTTGCTCTTTCGACCCTAAGCTCCCTGCCGGTAGAATATTTTTTTATTGCAGTAGTCGCCGGTAATTGAAGCATTCCGAACCACTTACAGGATAGGAAAATATTGAAAATCCTTTGCTGTTCGAAGCCGTAAATTCCGAGTTTCCGTAAAACGGGAAGAAAATGCCGCAAGAGATCCGAAAAAAACGAAAAAGATTCCTGTGATGAGCAAATTATGCCGGGAATATCAGATGCTTTCAACCACAAGATTCATCCTTAGAATAGAAACTGTTCGCCGGTTTCAGAAAGGAATTCTATATTCGGCACAGGAAAGCAAAATAAGTCCGGTATTTGGGAAACCGGTGATGAAATTCGATATAGTGATACAATTCGAAATCAGTTTACGGAAAAATAATCATTTTAAACGGATTCAACATTCAATTGCTCGGGAATTTACTTTTTTAACCGAAATGAGACCCGAAGGAATGCCTTTCAATCAAATTATCGCGGCAATGATGCTACCATCAAAGACTTCCCTTTCCCCGATCCAAAATAATGTCTCATTGTTTATGGTTAATTTCTATATTTTATGGTGCTTTTGACGTTCCGCTGCTCTTATGGCGATGCATCACATTCTTGACACAGATCCGGCGAAAAAGATGTGCCAGAGGAAATGAAAATGGAAAAAGAAGACCGGTTTGAAAACGGAATACCGACAAGTTCTTTACTAAACAGACTTTTTAAGTCATCCGATTTAAATGATTTCCTCAAAGAAAACGAAAAAGAGATGGTTATCCCGACATTTATGGAACATCTCGACAGACTTTGCCGGGAACGAAATGTCATCAGAGAGCATGTAATCAATCGTTCCGGAATTGAACGTTGTTTCGGGCATCAACTCTTTCGCGGTACCAGGAAGCCTTCCCGGGATAATGTGCTTCGTTTAGCCTTTGGTTTTGGGCTGAATGTTGAAGAAACACAGGAACTTTTGCGCTCGGCAAAAAAAGCTCCCCTTTATCCTCGAATCAAACGGGATGCCGCTATTATTTTCGGACTTTCTCACCAACAGACAATTATGGAAATACAGTCTGTATTGAATGATTTGGAGCTTTCGTTGTTAGGTGAAGAAAAATATGAACATACCGAGCGCTGATCAGATCCTCGAATTCGATGATTTAAAATATCCGCAGGATTTTCTTGATCAATATGAGCTACTGGAATGTATCGCACAAAAAACGGAAAGTGAAACTTTTTTTGTAAAAAACAGACAATCCGGAGAATTCGCCGTCGCAAAATGCTATATCGGGAAAGAATTGATATCCGAACCGACCGAAGGTCAAATATTAAATTTGCTTCACCATAACGGTCTCCCCCGATTCATCGAAGAATATAAAAATGATGAGACAATATGCGTTGTCCGCGAATATATACAAGGGATCTCTCTGTCTGAGCGAATGAAGGACGGTTCGCTCACGGAACGGGATGCGATTCCGATTCTTTTACAGCTCTGCGATATTTTGGCTTACTTGCATCATCAATGTCCCCCGATTATTCACAGAGATATAAAGCCTGAAAATATTATTCTTGCCGAAGACGGTTCCGTCAAGCTGATCGACTTTGGTATCGCGCGGACTTATGACAAATCCGAAAAAAAGGATACGATCATTTTCGGAACACAGGGTTATGCTCCTCCGGAGCAGTACGGTTTCTCACAAACAGATTGCCGGTCCGATTTGTTTTCGCTGGGAATCATCATCGGGTATTTATTAACCGGAAAAACGGATCGCGAAGCTGTAGCAAAAACTCTAACAAACAAGAGGATTTTGCATATCTATCAAAAATGTACGGATTTTTCACCCAAAAGGCGTTACTCCTCGGCGACTAATCTTAAACGGGCTCTTCTTCGCTCGGACGGTAGAAGGCAAAAAACTTTTTCCCGTTTTGTTAAAATCGCTTTGTTTTCTGTTTTGTTTTTCGGTTTAGGATTGATTGCGGGTCGATTCACCGATTTTCCTGCCTTTCCGGCTGCTGAAGTGACATTCGACGAACCGCTGATAGAAAAAGCGGTTCGTCTTCAGATAAACAGAGCGGATGATCTGCCCATTACAAAAGATGACTTGCTTTCTGTTACCGAATTGTATATTTTCGGCAACAGCGTAATTGCGAAAACAGAAGATGAAATGAACCGGTCAGCGGAACTGCTCTTTCAGGAAGGCCGGATGGAGCCCGGTTCGATTGTGTCCCTCAGAGATTTAAATAAATTGCCCAACTTAAGAAAAATCGCTCTTTCAATGCAGCGGATTAAAGATTTGACCCCGCTCGCAAATCTAAAACAACTCCAAATTCTTATTCTGAAAAACAATCCGATAGAAGATCTCTCTCCATTGAATGGGCTGGATAGTTTGGAAAGGTTATCCGTGTTTAATACCTCTGTCAAAGATTTTTCTCCGCTTGCGGAATGTATTCGCTTGAGAGATCTGGATGCCGGAGACACACTTGTTCGGACCCCAATCGCCTTTGCGCCAGCGAAAAACCTGACCCATCTAAATCTTTATAAGTTACAGCTGGATACATTGGCGGGGGTCGAATTGCTTCGGAATCTGGAATTTATAGAGATCAGCGATGTTGCCGATGACGATCTTTCCCCTCTTTTATCCCTGAAAAAGTTGAAAACCTTCGGAATCTGGAATTTATAGAGATCAGCGATGTTGCCGATGACGATCTTTCCCCTCTTTTATCCCTGAAAAAGTTGAAAACAGTCAAATTAAGCGAGAAGCTACGTCAAGCCGCGGAAGCGATCGCAAATGCGGCACAATTCGAAATTGTTTATCGCTGAGAGATCAATCAAGCCAAATAAGTGAGCAATTTGTTCACCAATTTTATTTTCTCCTTTGTTAGACTGAAACTGTCAATGACAATATGTCAATTTTACCGAACAAAGAGGTCTGAAAAATGGAAAAAAGAACTGCAAAGTCGCTCATTATTATCTTCATATTTATATTATGTCTGGGCATAAAGGTCCCGGCATTAGCCGGATCCCCTTCGGATGCGGAGAGTCAAGCTGAAGCATTGAAGCAGCTCGGTCTAATGAAAGATGACCCGGAACTGTCATTTTCATTTGATGAGGAATTGGATCGCGTCCAAGCCACGGTCTTTCTTATACGATCGACCGGAAAAGATGCCGAAGCAATATACGGCAAAGGCTCGCATCCTTTTTCAGATGTCCCGGCGTGGGCTGATAAATATATCGCTTATGCCTATGAAAAGGGTCTGGTAAACGGAGAATCCGAAACAACCTTCGGAACCGAAAAAGCGAATTATCCCATGGTTCTTACGTTTCTACTGCGATCGTTGGGATATAACGATTCGGAAGGTGATTTTTCTATAAAGTCACCGGAAAATCTTGCCGATGCCGTCGGACTATTGCCCGATGATATCAATGAGGATGAATGCCGTTATGGAGACCTTGTTGCGGTCTCATGGGCTGCTTTGCAAGCGGATCTCAAGAAAGGGAATCAAACGCTTGCCGAAAAATTAATCTCGGAAAACCGGTTCACCGCAAGTGATTATCAAAAAGCACTTGAATCTGCGAATACAAACGCCGCGGAAACCGTTTCTGTCTCTTCTTTTGAAACATTAGAGTCCGTGCTGCTAAATCCGGATGTCCGATCGGTTACCGTCGATTCGATCGGCACCCCATTAATAATCACCGGCGAATTGACAATTCCGAAAGGTGTAACGGTGACGATAAACCGGGGAAATGATTTTTATATCGAAAATAATTTAATCAACAACGGAACAATCGAGGTAACGGGAGCAGATTCCGTTTCTCCGAATTTTATAAACTATTCCGTGATGGCGATACAAAAGGGTGGCAAGGTAACGAATAACGGAAAAATAGTGCTCCAGCCTTCCGTTCTCGCAGATACGGAAGATCGCGGACCGGTCGGAGGTCAATTACGTATCTTCGACGGCACTTTCGAAAATAACGGCTCTGTCTATCTGAAAGCCGGAAAAGTGAACACTCACGGCGGAATGGTAGCAGTCATTGAGGGACCCTTTACCAACAACGCATTGATCATCGTAGACGGATTCCAAATAGATATAGCCGGAACGTTTACAAATAGTGCAGATGGAATCATTATCAACAACACGTATATTTCCACGGCAAAAGGCGGCACGTTCATAAATAACGGCTCGCTTTTAGGCGAAAAAATAGTTGAATAAGCAAATTCGACCAGTAACCGTCTTCCCAAGAGAAAAAACGGAATAAGTTTTTCCGTTATTTCATCGAAAGATCAGCTGAAGGTGAGAAATAACAATCATGGCACCGATAAAGGGATTTAAAGAATACGTGAAAAGAAATAAAGAGTCCGTAAAACCAAACGAAAATCTAAAATCAGTGCTTGAATTTTTGGAGATTTCAAATCTGGCGCTTGCAAAAGCGCTGGATTTGGATCCCTCCCTTATCAGCAGATACCTTTCGGGAGAGAGACGCTTGTTTGCGGCAAGTGCGCAGATGAATGCAATAGCCGATTTCATCATTAAACGCTGCGATCAGTTGCGGGATATCCAATGGCTTACGGATCAATTTCATTCGGCGGGATTGCTCACCGATGTTTCCGCAACCGGTCAATTCAAACAAAATCTTATTTTGTGGTTAGCGTCGGATGGTGAGATTCTCCGGAAAAATTTTGGCCTCGCCAAACCGGTCGATATCGGACATTTCGCTCCCCGAGAAAAAAATCGAAGCATTTCAACAATGGATGAAGTTCAAATCGGCGGTCTGTCGATCGTATCGGAACTTTTTCAAATTCTTCAAAATCTTCCTCAAAAATCCGTCATCGATATATTTATTTCCAATGATCGGATCGGTACGATCACCGATCAAGATATTTCAAACACATTATTAAAACAAATCGAAAAAAATGATTTGCATGTCCGTATGATCGTTTGTGTATCCGGAGATACTCAAGCAATGTCCCAAATTTTGAATACCTATATCAGTGCGCTGGTTTCGGGACATATCCGTTTATCCGTTATCTTTGCGGTAACGCAAACCGTGATCAATCAAATGACTCTCTTGATCCCCGATCGGTATGTTCTGTTAATTACCGAAACAAACGGCAGCACAGCACCGCCGGTTGCCGTTCCCGTCCGAAATTCGCAATTTATCACCGATATGGGACGAAACTTTGAAATGGCATGGCATTACGGGCAGCCGCTGCTCAAACTTTATGACGATAACTTTTCTCGCAATATTCTGGAAATTCTTTTTACCGAGTTTTGTTCTCCCGGACCGCTTGACGTGGTCAAGGACAGCATCAATCCCATGTATATGCCGGTAAAAGCTTATGACCGGTTCCTGAAAACGCGCGGACATCATCAGGATGAATTCTCTTGGCGGAGCGCGGAATTTGCCCGCTTTAAAAAGGGAATGGATAATGTGTTAGCTGCAGACGTCCCGTTTCGAGAAATCTTGTCGATGTCCCGTCTCCATGATATCGTCTCGAAAGGTTCCTGCCGTATGGCCGGCCTTTATTTTATGGAACGCGGTTATATCGATCTCGATACGGAAGGTTGTATAGCAATTCTCAACGGATATATCGAATATCTCAAAAATGTGCCAAATTTCAATCTGGTGATCGTTGATGATCTGAATCAACTTCATCGCAACAATTGTTGGCAGCTGAAGCAGAATCACCACCTTGCAATCAATTATTGGAACGGTCCGGAACCGATAATGATCTATTCCAATCAGATTATGCTCCTGCGGGAATTCCAGACTCATTTTGAGATGCTTTGGGAACAGGGGCAAAAATCCTTACCGAACCGGGCAAATGTAATCGCTATTTTACA
>JALHEL010000011.1:15576-16621 GCA_022837205.1 Leptolinea sp. | reverse complement strand
ATGGCAGCAAATATGAATGAATGCGCGGCTGCCGATTTTTCGGCAGCCGCTGCAATTCTCGAAGAGTTTATTTCATGGTTGCATTGTATTCATCGATGGCAGCCTGAACTTCTTTTGCCATTTTCGCTACGCCTTCTTCAGGAGTCACCGTCCTGGAGAAAATTGCCGCAGCATTATCCGAAATTATTTGGGTTGTAGTGGCGATCGCCCGATGTACCGGGTATTTGACCGCTGATTTGCTTTGTTCGATAAAGATACTGCCGTCGATATTTTGGAAGGTCGGCCCGTAAGCATCTTGTACCGCGATATAAGCCGGAATTTCGATTCTGGCTTCCGCTTGAATTCTGTTTGATTCGGGTCCGCTCAAATAGGAAATTAATTTCCAGGCTGCTTCCTTATTCTTTGAAGAAGCGCTCATCGAATAACTGATTCCGCCCAACGCACAGTGATTATTTTCGCGGGTCGGCATCGGGATTAATCCGATATTTTTAGCGAAAGAAGCGCTGTCCAAGACAGAAGATTTCCAGGATCCGACATACAACATGGCGGCTTTTTCGGATATGAACAAGTCGGTGGCTTTTGTATCCGATAAGATTTTGTATTCCGGTAAAATCTTATCATCCATCAGTTTGACGATATCCGCGAATGGTTTTACCGCTTTGGGATCGTTCAAATCGGTCGTTAAACCGTCGTCACTGTATATTTTTAATCCTTCTTGAACCAACAGTTGCAAATAAGACGGTTGCGGTTCATCGATCTCCATTGCGAGCGGATATTCCTCCCCTCCTTTTTCGGCAATCTTGTCGCGCAATTCGGCTCCCTTTGCTACAAATTCATCCCAAGTCCAACCTTCTTTTGGATATTCGACGCCGTATTTATCAAAAATGCCTTTATTGTATGCGACGACAACGACATCCATTCCCTTCGGCATTCCATATTGAACTCCTTTGTCGCTGTACAGTTCCATCATGGCGGGCACCCAGGCTGATTTATCGAGGCCGTCTTTTTCGATATAACTGTCCAACGGTTCCAGAATTCCCGCATC
>JALHEL010000011.1:0-15493 GCA_022837205.1 Leptolinea sp. | reverse complement strand
GGCATAAAAACGTTCATCCAAAACACATCCGGAGCCGTACCGGCGCCTGCTGCGGCATCCAATTTCGTCCAATATTGATTCCACGGAGTAAGCTGCAGCTCGACTTCGATATCGGGGTTCGCTTCCATGAATTTCCCGATTATGGTCTCAAATACCGGACTTTGGACTTCATCCCATAGCATAAATGAAATCTTGGTTTTTTCGGCGGCAGCATTTGCACCGCTGAAAATTCCTAAAAGCAGGACAATACAAAGAATTAAGCTTACATTTTTAACTTTTTTCAACATTTTTTCCTCCTTAAATGTTTTTATCCTTTTGATAATCGGTTAATTGACTGAATTAATCTCTGGGATTCGCGCAACTGTCTCTGACAATTACCTGATGCGGCAATAAAAACTCCCGTTGTGCCAAAGGTTTCTCATCGATTAATTTGATTAAAAGATCCGTCGCTTTTCGACCGATATCCTGAATCGGTTGATGGATCGTTGAAAGACGGGGGCGGACGAAACCGGATAACTCGATATCATCGAAGCTGAATACCGAAATATCTTCCGGAACGCGGATTCCATGGTCTTGGAAATAGTTAATCGCTCCGATTGCCATCTCGTCACTGGCGAAGAAAACGGCGGTGGGAAGATTTTTTTGATTTTTTATTTCGGTCGCAACCGCGATTCCTCCGCCGAAAGAGCATTCGGTTGTATACAACGAAATTGAATTCCGATCAATCCCCCAACTTTGAAGTCCCTCTAAGAACCCTTTCCGGCGAAGTGTGCCGGTAGAGTAAGAATCGCTGAAAACACCCGCTATTCGGACATGACCGAGCTGACAAAGATAACGGGCGGCTTCGAAAGCCGCTCTTTCATCATCGATTGCAACGGTCGGCAAAAGACTGTCTTTAACCCGAACACTCGCCAGAACGATCGGAAAATCGACGATTTCTTCTAATTCACGCATTTCATCCGGTGTGTTTTCATGTAATAAAATAATTCCGTCCACCTGCCGATCTTTCATTATCCGAAATGTCTTTTTTTCATTTTCAAAATTTCCCAAGATATTGGAAATAATCACGTTGTAATGAGCCCGATCGGCTTCCGCTTCGATTTGGGAAATCAATTCCGCATGGAATGCATTGGAAACCTTGGGCGTGACGATGCCGATCAATCTCGTTTTATGGTTAATCAAACCGCGAGCGACCTGATTGGGGCGATAATCATATTTTTCGATCGTATTCAAAACCCGTGTTCTGAGCTCGGGGCTGACTGTTTTTGTTTTATTTAAAACCCGTGAAACCGTTGCCGGTGAAACCTGAGCTTGTGATGCGATGAATCGAATATCGATTTTATCCATTTATCTTCTCTCACCTTTTAAAACAAGAAATCGAATCGGACTTTATAAAAATCATTATATAGGAAAACCTTTTCCTGTCAAGAAAATAAAGGAACGAATTTAATCACAGCTTTTTTATGAGTTATTACGCGGGATATTCAAAAATTCAGTTATGTTTTAATATACATTCTTGAATCCTTTTAGGGTTGACAGGAAACCCTTTTCACGTATGATTGAGTTAATGAAAGCGAATTCGATTTTGTCCGCTCTGTGAAAAGAGGGAGGTTTTATGTTCTTTCGTTATCCGATTTCGGATGTTCATATCCATGTGTTTCGTCAGGAGGATGCGTTTGATGTTATCAAAATGGCAGACGAATTGTCTTATGACCAATATAATATTTTAAGCGCGACCTCATTGGGTCCCAGATTTGCCGCAGATAATCTGTTGACTGCATGGCTGAAAATTAAAGAGCCCGACCGCTGTCACGGATTTGCCGGTTTCAATTATCCAGAGACGGGTGCTCCCGAGGCGGAAGATTTGTTGGAGCAAGCGCAGGAATTTCATGCATTGGGTTTCGACGGAATTAAAATGATGGATGGAAAACCGGGGATCCGAAAAAAAATCGGGAAGCCATTGGATGATCCGCTGTTTGATCTGATGTTTGATTATCTTGAGCAACAGAATTGGCCGGTACTTTACCATGTTAACGACCCGATCGAATTTTGGACTTGGGAGCTGATGCCCGAATGGGCAAAAGCAATGGGCGACCGTGTTTTTTACGGCAACGGCGAATATCCTTCCAAAGATACGATCGAAGCCGAGGCTATTCATGTGGTCGAAAAGCATCCCCGGTTGCGAATTATTTTTGCTCATTTTTTCTTTATCGCAGACGATCTTGAAAAAGCTGCCGGATATTTCGAACGATTTCCGAATCTGATGTTTGATATCACACCCGGGTGGGAGATGTTTGAAAGTTTTGCCAACCGTTATGAAGAGTCGCGAGATTTTTTTAGGAAGTATGCCGATCGAATTATTTTCGGAACGGATACGATTTCCGATCATTGGAGAACAACAGTCGGTAATCTGCGGCGAGTGCTGGAGACGGATGATTGTTTTGTTTCCTTTGAAGAGAACTGTCATGGATTGAACTTGGATGAAAAAACATTACGGCAGATTTATATCGAAAATTATCATAAATTCTTACCCGCAAAACCTGCCGAAATGAAGATTGATGAAATCATAGCTTATGCAGATCGCCTTTCCGGTCGGATCGCAGCCGAAGCACCGGGGGAAACGCCGGCGATTTTAACGGAAATAAAAAATTGCAGGCAGGAACTCAATCGGTTGAGAGATTAAGAGGGGAATATGAAGTTAACTGTCATCGGCGGTGGCGGCGTCCGATCGCTATTTTTAGCGAAGAGTATCGCGTTGGAAGCCCGGGAGCTGAATATTGATGAATTGGTTTTAATGGACACCAATGATCAAAAATTGGAGATTTTCGGTTCGCTGGCAATGGAAGCGGCGATTCGGTTAGCCCCTCATTTGAAAGTTTCGTTAACTACAGATGCTCGAGAAGCGGTCCGAGATGCGGATTATGTGATTACTACGATTCGTGTAGGCGAAGATGAAGCCCGTGTGGCGGACGAAAAAATTGCCCTCGACCTTCATTTGCTTCCGCAAGAAACGACAGGCGCCTGCGGCTTTTCGTTTGCGATGCGCTCCATTCCGGTGTTGGCGGATTATTGCGGCTTGATTCGGGATATCGCAAAACCCACCGTGCAGGTTTTCAATTTTACCAATCCCGCCGGCTTAGTTTCTCAGGCATTGAGGGATGCCGGCTTTGATTTCACCTATGGCATATGTGATGCACCGGCCGGGTTGCTTTCTCAGATAGCGGATTTGGAGAACGTTTCGACGGACCATCTGGATATGGATTGCTACGGGTTGAATCATCTCTCATGGTTTCCCGCCGTTCGGCTGGACGGAAAAGATATTACGCAGGAATTGATTCGGGACGATCGGTTGTATCATGAAACCGATATGAAATTCTTTGAACCGGCATTGGCACAATCCTATCAGGCATTATTCAACGAGTATCTGTATTATTACTATTATCGGGAACAAGCGGTTGAGAATATTCGAAATGCGAAACAGACCCGCGGACAGTTGATCGAACAGGTCAATCGTCAGATGATTCTGGATTTTTCCGAGCATCCTCATCTCTCATTTGAAGAACGTTTGAAAATCTTTGAACACTATTACGGAATCCGCGAAGATGCCTATATGGCTTCCGAGACGGGGAAAAAGCGAGAAAAGACATTTCGCTTTGATTTGACTGCGCCGGATACCGGCGGTTATGCGGGGGTAGCTCTCAATTTTATTCGCATCAGGCAGCAGGGTAATCCGGGACGAATGATATTAAGTGTCCCGAATCGCGGATCATTACCGTTTTTAGAGCAAAACGACGTGGCGGAATTGAGCTGTATTGTCGATTCGGACGGCGTTCATCCGGATCCGCCGCCGAATTTTCATCCGGTAGCTTGTGAATTGATTCGGCGGATGAAGCTTTATGAACGTTGGGCGGCGGAAGCGATTCGCTGCCGAAATTTTGACCTGTCTGTTCGGGCGTTGCAAATCCATCCATTAATCGAATCTTATTCGCTTGCAAAATCATTGGCAACGTCATTTTTTAAATTGAACGAACCATGGATAAAATAAATCGGGGGAAGAAAGAATGAGTTTTGTCGCCGGAATCGGCAGAGCAAATATTGACCTTCTTTATTCGGGATTATCACATATTCCGCGTGAAGGGGAAGAAGTCTATTCAAAAGATTTTGATCTTCAACTGGGCGGAGGACCGGTTGCGACGATGATCAATTTACAGCGACTGGGCGTGCCGGTAAAAGTTTTAACCTTCTTGGGAAAAGATATGTTTTCGGCATTCGCCGAACAACGGCTGCATGAATATGGCATCGAAGCGATCAATCTGTACGGCGGCGGGAAGATTCCGGTGAATATTTCCACCGCGATGATTACCGGCCGAGATCGAACTTTTGTTTCTTACAATCAGCTTCAGCAAACTACCGCCGACCAACTGAAAATTGCCGAATCGGAGATAGAAGGAGCCAAAATTGTTGAGATGCAACCCGGATTTCTCGAATTATATCGAAAGCTCAAACAAAAAGGGACGCTGTTGGTTTTGGATATGGGTTGGGAAGATGATCTCAGTTTTGAAAAATACCGTGATTATTTTGAACTGGCTGATTATTACACGCCCAATCTCAAAGAAGCGCTCTATTTAACCGGCACGGATAATCCGTTGGATGCATTAAAAATTCTTTCTCAATGGTTTACCAAACCGATTGTCAAAATCGGAGATCAAGGATGTCTGATTAAGGACGAGGAAGGAATCTGGCAGATCCCGCATATCGACGAATTCGAATCGACGGATGCCACCGGAGCGGGAGATGCATTTCTCAGCGGTTTTATTTACGGTTTATACCATGAAGCGGATTTTCGCACGGCGATTTTATATGGAAATATTATGGGAGGAAAAGCGGTTACAGAGGTAGGCTGCCTGACCGCTTCTTTGTCCGAGCAAGAATTGCTGCACTATGCGGACCGCTATCTGAATCGGATCGCCCGGATCAGTGAAAAAAGCCATTATACTTCGATCTTCCCGGTAAATCCGAGCTCATCGATTTGATAAAAATGAGCATAAGTTTCTCGTTTATAATCCTTTTATATGCGAAAATATGCGGGGTTGATCAAAATAATCCTTTTGGTATGGGTAATAGGGAGCCTTTCGGCTTGTACGCTTCCGTCTGAATCCCAAATCGTTTCGACACCGTATGATCCGGTATCCGATTTGGTGAAAACCATTCAATCGATGAGTTCAAGAACCCCTTATCCGACCGGAACTCCCTATCCGACACAGACTCCCTATCCAACCTATTCCCCTGAAGAGATTGCGACTTTTTATGCGAGAAATATTCCGGCGGTAACTCCTACCGTTCGGATTTTGCGAGAAACCGCCGGACAAAATGTTATTTTGGTGAATCCGGGTCTTTGGTCTCGCGACCTCAGTAAATATGCATTTTGCGAAGATCGATTTGCCGTAAAGATCGGCTACAGACAGCCTTATTTTGCTTACGCGGTAGGGAATGAGGTATCCAAATCGCAGTTTTTGTTGGTCAATCTGATGGTCTGGAATATTTCAGATTCAACCATTCCGCTTATTTTCCACAAACAATTTAAAGCGGTCGGGACTTATCGAGGAGAAAAAGCGGAATATATTTCTTACGGCCCCGCAGGAATCAGTGCCAGTAACCGGTGGGGAGTGCCTTTTTTAAGCAGCCAAGCGATTCCCCCCGGTGTGGAGATGGAAACATGGCTCGGGTTTGATGTCAATCCTCATGCAACGGATTGGAAATTGGTTTTCGAAGCCGACGATTCGAGTGATTTTTCCTGTAGATTTTCGTTGGATATGCCTCAACCGGAGTTTTCGATCCAATATTATAAAACGTTGGAAAGCGGAGGTACTCCATGAACATGAAACGCACGATCATCTGGGCGGGGATTTTGTTCGTCGGCATCTTTCGATCCGTTTCGGCACAGAGTAGCGTAAACCTTTCAACGCTTACTCCTTTACCGACATATACCCCGGCTCCGACCTATACGGCGCTTCCGACTTATACCTTTCCGATTCCGACAGAACCCCCGACACAAATTGTTCCGACTAAAAGCCCTACTGCGGAGAAGTTGCAAATCGCTTATGTCACCGTCACACCCTATCTTTCACCTACCGGATTGGTTCCCATCGCTCTGGACCAAGAAATTCCTTGTGGCGAAAAAATGAGTGTCAAACTCACTTATATGGTCCCGAAAATTCAGGCAACCTTATCCGAGCATTTTCCGATCGGCCGGTTTTTGATGGTTTATTTGGGGATGCGAAGCCTTACAAATGATACGATCGGGCCTTTAAAGAGTGAATCTTTTACGATTGCCGGTTCCTTATACGGCCGCAATGTTACGGTAATGTTGGATCGCGGTAATTCCGATTACGCAAATTCCAGATGGGAAACTCCCAATCTGAATTCGAAAATCGGGAAAAACGGGCTTGAGACTTTCTTGATCTTTGATGTTCATCCGGAGATGACCAATTTTGAACTGGTTTTTACGCCGCTCACCGAAAATGATGAAGAACCGTTATGTGAAGTCCGAATTCCGCTGCCGATTCAACGCCATTAATTATTTTTCTCTTTATTTTTTGCGATCTCTTCCCGTGCCCGGGCAACCACATCATCGACCTGATCATCGTTCATCCGCGGAACAGATGTTCCGTTCGCGGAAATTGTCTTGATCGGATAATCGGGTGTCTGTTCCGGTAATGGTTTGTTCGTTTCGGCTGAAACATCGGAATGAGGAGCTTTGTCTGCCGGTTCCGAAACATCGATTGTTTCGTGTCGGGTCGCGGAAGTCGATTTTTTCTTAGCTGCTGACCGGTTTCTGTCGTCCAACAGATATCCGACCAATAATCCGCCGACCATACCGTAAGTCAAATAATTTCCTCCGCCTAACAAATACCCGATAAGAATACCGAGAATACAACAAATTACTAAAGGATTTTTCATAAACTTTACCGTTTCTTAGCTCTTTTTTTGATGGGCTAATTATAAAGTCATCTCGTTCATTAAGATGTGAGTTATGAGAGAGTTCAAGCCGGAATAAACTTTTCGAGAGTTCTTCCCTTCATGATAGAATCAATTGCGATGGAACAAACTTCAGAACCCAAACAGACATTTATGAAATCGGCGACAATACTGGCGGGGGCGATGATCCTCTCTCAGATAATCGGCTTGATTTCCAAAGGTTTGATGGGAGCCGCATTCGGGGCTTCCGCCGAAGTAGATGCTTTTTTAGCCTCCAATCGTCTTACGGAAACGCTTTTCAATCTTGTTGCCGGGGGAGCTTTGGCAAGTGCTTTTGTCCCTTGGTTCAGCTCTTTGCTCGATCAGAAAGACGAACAAAGTGCTTGGAAATTAGCTTCCGATATCGCAAATCTGCTGACAATTATCCTGTTGTTGATCAGTGTTGCCTGTTTTATTTTTGCTCCTCAGATTGTGCGTTATTTTTTGGTTCCGGGTTTTTCATTAAATGATCCGCATCTGCAAGATTTGACCGTCTCGCTGCTTCGAATTCAATTACCCTCGGTCATCATTTTCGGCTTGAGCGGATTGGTGATGGGAATATTGAATACCCATCATCATTTTCTCGTGCCGGGCTTAGCTCCCGCAATGTACCAGCTCGGAATTATTTTCGGAGTCGTCTTTCTGAAAAAACCGTTGGGAATTAAAGGATTGGCGTTGGGGGCGGTTATCGGCTCTTTCCTTCATCTTCTCGTTCAAATTCCCCAATTATTGTCGCTGGAAGGGAAACACTATTCTTTTTCATTGGGTTTGAGAGACTATCGGGTTCGCAATGTCATCAAACTGATGATCCCTCGCCAGATCGGTGCCTCCGCAGTCCAACTGAATTTTTTGGTTAACAATTTCATTGCTTCGTTTTTGCCGGCCGGATCGATTTCCGCGGTCACGTGGGGACTTTCTCTGATGCTTATGCCTCAGGCGGCAATCGCTCAATCCGTTGCGACGGTATCGCTACCCATGTTTTCGGTGCAAGCGGCGAGAGGAGAATTGGATGAGATGCGCAATGCGCTGGCTTCGATGTTACGATTTGTCATTTTGTTGGCGCTACCGGCCGCTTGCGGATTGATTTTATTGGGCAAACCGCTGGTCAGTCTGATCTTCGAACGCCGGGCTTTTAATTCCGAGATGACCGCGATGGTATATTGGGCGTTGGCTTGGTATAGTTCCGGCCTGATCTTTCATTGTGTTGTCGAAGTAATTTCCCGGGCTTTTTATGCCGTTCATGATACAAAAACGCCGGTTTTGGTTCTTTTAATTGCCATGTTGCTGAATATGGGACTCAGCATCCTGCTGTCTCGTTTGTTTCGAAGTTTAGGCTGGATGCCTCATGGTGGGTTGGCTTTGGCTAATACGATTGCGACGGGATTGGAGATGACGACTCTGTTGACTCTGATGCGGCGAAAATTGCATGGTTTGGAAGGAAAACGAATCTTGCAGGCGTTAATGCAGAGCGCCGTCTCTTCCGCTTTAATGGTCATCGCTTTGGAAGTTTGGATACGATTCAGCGTCGGGTCTTCCGACTTGATTATTGTAATCGCCGGAGTAATTCTTGGTGTATCGGTTTATGCGGGAATGTGTTTCATTTTCAAAGTGGAAGAATTATCTTCCATTCGAAAACTGATTCATATTTAACCTTTCATTTCTGCTCAGGTTGTTTCGTGATAAACCTTTTCGGTATTTACATTCCAGATATTTTCTCTGGATCGGATATTTCCGCGAATATTTTTAACCGCTTCGAACGCCGTTGCCATCGAATGATCGGAATTATTATAGCGATGCTGACCGTTTCGTCCGATGCAATATAAGTTATCGATTTGATTTAACCAATTGATCAAGATATCGATTTGATCATATGTGTCAAAATAGGCGGGGTAAGCTTTTTTTACATGCTCAACATGTGCTTCTTTGACGGAATCCTTATCGATAATATCCATCGAAACCAATTCTCGGATTGCGAATTGAATAAATTCATCATCGGGCATCGTCCACATCGAATCACCTTCTGTGCAGAAATATTCAAGTCCCACCCCGATCGTGTGTTCAAAGTCCTCTACCATATAAGGGGACCAATTATTGAAAATCTGCATCCTCCCCATCTTTACGTTCGATTCTTGAATATAAATCCAGCAATCCGGGATCCGGTTATAAGGAGTGACAATTTTCGTTTGGTTTTTCAGTTTCAGATCCGACAGAATCAAACCGACGGTAATAAAGTCCCGGTAAGGCAATCCCTTTGCGATTCTCGCTATTTCATCGGGAACTGCCGATCCCATTCCCATGACCAAATCTTTTAGCGGCATACTGGAGAGAAAAATATCGCCTTCGATTTCCTTTTGTTCTCCGTTTTCAATAACCGTCACCGCTTGTACTTGATTGTTTACGAGTTTGATACCGGTTACTTGGCAATTTTTTCGGATGATACCTCCCATTTGAGTGATCTGATCCGCTGTAAGTTCCCAAAGTTGGCCGGGTCCAAATTTCGGATACCAGAATTGTTCGATCAGTGAAGTCTCAACCGGCCGGTTCTTTTTCAAGGGAGCCGGCAAAATTTTTGAAAACATATCGATGATAATTTTTGTGACGGACAATCCTTTAACCCGTTGAGCCCCCCAATCGGCGGAGATTTCCGAAGGATGCCTGCCCCAGACTTTTTCCGTGTAATTTTCAAAGAACATCGAATACAATTTTTTTCCGAACCGGTTACGGTAAAAGTTTTCGAGTGAAGTTTCCGGTAATTTATGGAAAACGGAAACCAAATAACTGGAACCGGATATCAGCGTATTTTTTAACCCCATATTGATAAAAGTTTGGGCTTTTAATGAAATCGGATAGTCAAAAAATTTCTTCAGATAATAAATTCTGGAAACGCGATTGCGAAAAAGCATGACGATATCTTCTTTTTCCGGATCCGGTCCTTTGGGATCCAACGGCTTTACGGTGTGAGTCAGAATATCATCCTTGGAAGGGCTTCCCTGTATTGGCATTCGTTCTTTCCACCAATCCATCACCCGTTGATCTTTCGAGAAAAAACGATGTCCCCCGATATCCATACGATTGCCGTTATATTGAACGGTTCGGGAAATGCCGCCGATGGCAGCGGATTCTTCCAAAACGGTAACGTTATAAGATTCCGGTTCCTGTCTGAGAAGTTCAAATGCGGCTGTCAATCCTGCCGGGCCTGCGCCGATAATAATTACTTTTTTCTTTGATTGGTTTTCTGTCATATCGCTTCCGGATTTATTTTTTGATCTCGTCATTGTTCGATCAGTCATTCGACAATGCGATTATAACTGATCTGAGTCGTTAAAAAAGAATCGGGTCTCTTGGGAGAATCAATTCTTTTTTATTGGATCACATATTCGATCCAGAATGCGCCGCGACCTCTCTCACCCAGTTGGAACGGAACACCGTCCAACCCGGCAAATTTAAAATTAATTCGGGTTTTCCCGTTACCGATGACGGGGAAAGTTATGCTTACTTCCTTTTCTTCCCCAGGAAGAATTTCGGTATTGAAATCAAATAATTTTTGGGGATTCACAAAAGTTGTATCCGCCCAGACAATTTTGTAATTTTTTGTAATCGTACAGGTGCCGATATTCTTTAACCGCCACGTCTTTGTGATGATTTCATTTGCATGAACAGGCGTTCCGTCCGGAATTGTTATATCGGCTACAAAACCGATTCGATTTTCACAACCGGTTTCCGGAATTGTTCCGAGAGGTGAAACCGGGACCGGCTTTTCCGAACCGTCGGCCTTCTCTTGAATTTGATCGGAATCGCTGACAGCACACCGGAATCCATAATCCTGTGGACGGATCGGATCGGCACTCCAACGGTTGAAAACAAACGAAGCGATTTCAGGATCTTGATTGGTCGCCGCCCCTCCTTTGACCGTTCGCATAGCTCCGCTGACCGGTCCTTGCGGGTTTTGATATTCGGTTGCCGTTGTGAATGTCGGACTGAAATAATCATTTACCCATTCGCTGACATTATCACTCATATGGATTGCTCCATAAGGGCTGATATCTCGATTCATTTCATCTGCATTTTGGATTTCGGTGGAGAACCAATTTCCCTGATCGGTATATTGAAGGCTGTCGTTTCCCCAAGGATAAAGCCTTAAATCTGTACCGCGCGCCGCTTTTTCCCATTCCGCCTCGGTCGGAAGACGCTTGCCGGCCCATTTACAATAAGTCGCCGCATTTTCCCAAGAAATACCGGTTACAGGTTTTTTTTGATCGGCAGTAATCGGACTGGCAGCTTCCGAAGCCGGGCATGTTCCCGCTTTAACGCATCGGCCGTATTGTTCAAATGTCACCTCCGTTCGATCGATCCAATAATTGTCCAGATCAACTTCATGCACCGGAAAAAGATTTTCGATCGCGAACCCGAAAGTAGCATCCATACCCATCCGGAAATTCCCCGAAGGCACAAATACCATCTCGGATTGATTGGCAGTCCAATGAATGGCGGCTCCGATGGACCTTTGAATCGGAACCGGAGTGAAAGTCGCGGTCGCCGTTAATGTAAATGTCGGCAGAGGGGTGGGGATAGCTGTCTTTTTTATGCTCGAAGAAGATTTTTTCGTCACTTGAGGAGTAATGATTGCGGGGTTATAAGCCAGAGCTGTCTGTGTATTATTTAAGTTTTCAAGAGTTCCCTGATAGTTGGTCACGGAGGTTTTGGTATCTGCCACTTCCGAAAGATAGAAGAATAGAACAATTCCGCCGGTAATTACAATCGCAGCTGAAATAAAAGAAATCAACAAGGAGCCCCTCTTCTTATTGCTTTTGCGTTGGGATCGGACTCTTTCTTTTGAAGAAGATGACGGTTTTTTTATTTTGTTTTCAAAATCCTCTTCTTTTTGATCGATCGGTTTCTTTATGACAGGCAGCACCAAGATGTTCTCCTGTCCGGGAGTATTATTCACCCAAGCTTCGATGATTTTTCGAATATCAATGAACAACTCCACTGCATTTTCATATCGATTTTTCGGATCGGGATTCAGACAGCGTAAAATCACCGGGATAATTGCTTCGTTCGATTCATCGCTGATTTGCGCCAGCCCTATTTTGTAGTATTCAAATGCCCGGGTATTCTTTTTACCGTCTTTATTTTCAGCAAAACCAAAGGGGATTAACGAAGTAAACATTTCTGTAAGAATCACACCCATCGCATAGATATCATCACTGAACTTGGACTTGACGGTGGATTCCGTCTCGGGAAAACGATATAAAGCATTTTGGGCGTTAAAATCATCCGGAAGAGGAAGAAATGATATAAAAGAATCACCGGAATCATTTATCAAAATATGACTGGAATCAAGTTCCCCATGGGTCATCTGAAGATCATGCATAGCTGCCAATGCCGAAACAACCGCATAAGTAATACGATATGCCTGATTTTGCGGCAAAGGACGGCCACGGGTTTTCATAACATAATTTAATGATTTCCCCGGAATATCATTTTGGATAAGAATTAATCCGTTGTCCGTAACTTCGGGAGGATAAAATGGAATCGCATTGGAATGTCTAAAGCGAGAATGTTCCTGTGCGCGAACCTGTAGTTCAATTAATCCTTTTGCACTGAGCGATGGGTTGTCCGTTCGAATTAAATCCAGATAGTAGTGTTTTCCATCTGTCTCGTCTACAACTCGATAAAAGGAATTTTCAGATTCTTCGCCACATTCTTCAATGATTCGGTATTTTTGTCCGATGAGATCCATATCAAATCCGATTGTCGATAATTTTCATTATCACTTTGAATCAAATTATAGTTTATTGAACGCGATTAATGGCATTCGTTTTGTTGTTTTGTAAGATAGAAAATTATTGAATAATCAAATCGTTAAAAAGCATGTGAGAGGTTTATTTTGATTGAACCGAATGGTTCAAAAGTTCTGCTTTTTTGGACCAATCATATCTCGAGACATTTTCTCATAGATGCGCTATCATATACTTTGAAACTATTCGGATATTATTTCGTATACGTTTTATCGGAATTTATAAAGAGGAAATCATGGCGGATATTGAGAAGATTATTAAAGATGTTCAGGATGCCATTCATTCGGGTTCTGAAAAAGTCACCGATTCGGTAACGGAGAGCGATATGTTTGATAAGTATAAAGATTCAGATGATAAGATTGGGGATATCTTAGAAGATGCGGGGAATGTCGTCACCGGTTGGTTCGATGCCGTATCGGATAAAGTGGAACCGGTTGTGAAGAAGACCAAGGCAAAAATTTATGAAGGTATTCAGGAAGAATACCGAAAAGCCGGTGCGCCATATGGTGATACACATGAAGGTTTGCTGCGTTGGGTGGATGAACATGAAACCAACATCCGTGAAAAAGTAAATACCGGGCTTGAAAAGGCACGTAAAACTATTCTTGATACCGCAAAGAAAACAAAAGATTTTGTGGAAGAAAAGATCACCGAAAATCAGTCTGCATCTAAGACCACGGTGGAAGGAAACACAAAAAAATCGGAAAAATGATTCTGATTTATTTTAAACTTAGCGGAAATGGATAGGTTTTAAACAAGATTCTCAATTATTCAATAGGCGATCTCATTCCGGAAAATTCACTCCGGTGAGATCGTTTTTTAATTTCGTTTTCTGAAGCTTTATTGATTTAAACAGAGGGAGTATCTTTTTCATCCGCTTTTTTGGCCTCATTGTTCTGTTGCCGGAACTCTTCGGCTGCGTTTACGTAGCAATCCCAGAGAGCTTGTTTTTCCGGTTCAAGCCTGATTTTTAAATGTGTCCGTTTTTCCTTGTGCTGCGACCATTTGCAAAATCGAAATCCCCAGTTCTTTTGCTGCTTCGATCGGCATGAATAAGAATACTTCATCCACCGTTTTCTTTTCATCCAGTACCGTACCGAAATTGGATCGTTCGATGTCGGGTGCGACTGATTTTGCGTCCAAAATACAAGTCAGATTTTGAAGACTGAACGTAAAGTTATTCATATACAGACTTTTTGCAGTCATGATTTAATCTCCGATTCTTGATGATGGATACAAGTCTCGTAGTTGAGATTCGCACCGCAAACATCACAAAGCCCTTTACAATTTTCATCGCAAAGAGGACTGATGGGGATTTCGAGGGTGAGATATTCCTCTAAAAGGGGTAAAAGATCGATAAATCCATTCTCTGGTAAATAGGATTCCGCACCGATATTTTGCCGAATATGAAATGCATAAAGTTCATCAAAATTACAATCGATGGTTTGTACGTACGGATCCAGACATCGGACGCATTCCAAATCTATTACGGCTCCGGCTTCCACGGAAACCAGAATTCCCTGCTGTACACGACTGACACGGATATCTGTTTTTACATTGTTAAATCGGGTGTCCTCATCGATTTGAATGAAAGGTGCATCAATTTCAAACTGCCGGTAAGAGCCTACCGCTTGGTTAATTAAAAAACCGACATTTAAGCGGAAAAGATTATTTGATTTCATCATAATATTTTTCCAATTTTCATGCTGATTATATCGCATATCGAAAATCGTTCTCCGCCTCATTACGAGAATTTCAATAGGAAGCGTGATATAAATATCCGTATGAATCGCCCACCTCACGATTTATCATCCCCCCGAAAAAAAACCACCGTTTTTATCCTGATTCTTTCCTTTTTGGAAGGGGTTGCGGTATTTGTTCATTTGATTTCAATTCCATCCGAATCCGAAAACGCTTTCCTTTTGGGATTTTCAAAAAGTCGTTTGCTCCTGATTGTGAGTTGTGTTTTTTTAAGCATCTTTTATGCATTTCTGTTAATCCGATTCCTGCGAAAGGGATTTTTGCTTCCCGACCGGCGCAATAATATTTGGTTGTATCGAATTTTGATTTCAATTTTTTGGGTAATCTTCTGGGGTATTTTTTTCTTTTTACTGTTGTCTGTTTTGCCTGTTCAAAAATCGGATTCTACTGTATCATCGATTGCTTTCAGAATTTGGGACGTGCTTTTATGGGGGGCATTGCTTTCCGTACAGATGATTTTTCTGATTCAATTCCAAACGGATTATTGGCATGAAATATTTAATAATTATATGAAAGCGTTTTTCTTTGCGCTTTTTTTGATTGTTTTTTATTTATTTATTTCATATTATGATCGAATTGATTGGATTCGAAAATTCAAGTATTCGGAAATAACAATTCTTACACCGGCAGGTATCGCTTTGATTTGGGCAATACTGATCGGAAAGATCAAAGATCGTACACATGCCGAAAAGTTAGATACCATTTTTCTTTGCCTTCTCATAGGTAGTCTTACTTATTCGATTTATCGAACAATAAATTGTTTTATGGGTCAGGTTGGCACTCCTTTATATTCCTATTGGGACTTGCTGGCAGATGCCTTTAATCACGGGCATCTGGATCTGACGGCTCCGCCGACGACACACGATCTGACATTGTATAACGGGAAATGGTATGTACCGAACCCGCCGCTGCCG
>JALHEL010000257.1 GCA_022837205.1 Leptolinea sp. | reverse complement strand
ATGCTGCCCGGAAATCTGCCGTTATCCATGTTGTATAAATCCAGATTCTGTCTGGCTTCAATAACGATATGTTCGGCAATGGTAACCTTCGCCTTATCCACGTAGTTGCGGTATATGGAAAAAGCCAGCGTGGCCAGAATGGCCAGAACGAACATCGCAACCATCAACTCGATCAACGTAAAACCAGACTCTTTCCGAATGATACGCATCAGCCATTGCCTTCCTTTTTACAGCCACTCTCTTTGCAGTCATTTTGAGAGAATGACAGAAGCTCATTGATAACGAAGATGGAATAATGGGTGGAAAATATTAAAATAATTACATTATTATTTTTGAAAATTATAAAAAAAACTGAACGTCATGTCAAGAATTAAAAAAATCCTGTTTTTATAATATATTTTTTCGCAACGGGTGAAAAGAATCCAGTCAGAATTCAAAGAAAAAGTTAATTTGAGGTTCAATGATTTTACCGATCGATTCCAGTGAGTTAATTTTTTCATTATTGTAGATCAAGGATGACACGGCGTCGACGAATTTCGATACCTGCTCGTCGTTGCGGTTGAACAATGCTTCGTTTTTGTTATTTTCCGGGAAGTCGGTTACCTTGAACCTGAGCTTGATGTTTGGTAACACCGTTTTTTTCTCCGGCTCCTTTGGGGAGGGCTCTTTCAACGATTCGGATAATTCGAACCGATCCATGTAAGTCTCCGGCAGGGGAATCTGAAAAACGGGTGCCGGTTGTTTCGGGGTTTGATCGGGCGCCGCCATCAGAAGATCGTAATCCAAAACGAAAGTTTTCCATTGAAAGATAAATCCCGATGAATACGCCGGTAAGGAAACCGTCAGCAGAACGATTAGTTGCAGCAGGATGGACTTTATTGTTTTTTTCATTGAATATCTTCCCGGATGTTATTCTTCCGGAATCTTTATTTTTTGTCCGGATAATAGTTTGTCCGTAATCTTCATGTTGTTTACTTTCAGCAACGCCGCCAGGGTTACGGAATGTTTTTTAGCCACGATCAAAAGCGTTTCCCCTTTTTTTACGGTATACCGTCTCATGGGCTTTCCCGTTTTTGAGGATGTTGCGGTTTTTCCCGACGGGGTCTTTTTTACGCTTTTGTCTTCTTCTTCCGCAGGGGTTTCCGCTGCCGGCACGAGGATGTCCTGGCCGACAAGAATGGTGTCTTCCAGTTGCATATTGTTCAATTTCAGAAGGACGTCGATCCTGGTATCGAATTTTTTGGCAACAGCGAAAAGGGTATCGCCTTTCTTAATTTTATATTCCGCAGTGGCTATGCTTTCGTCGCTTGGAGGTTTACTGCCGTTTGTCGTAAAATAATCCTTCACGGACGCCGATACGGCGGCGGCCAGATTGTTTTGAAAATTTGTTTTTTTCAGCAATTTTTCTTCATCGGCATTGGATATGTAGGCGGTCTCGATTAAAACAGCGGGAATGTCGGGTAGTTTGAGAACGCGGAAGGGCGCTTCCTGAACGATTTCGTATTTAAGGCAGTTGACCACGTTCAGATGCTTGATTAAAGTTTCAGCGTAAATTTTGGATAAGTTGATAGTGCTGGTCTGAAACATATTTATGATAATGGGATTGGATTCATTATTACTTTCGATATCCGTTTCACCGCCGAAAATATCCGATAAGTTTTCATTGTGCGCCAGAAGCCTGGCCGCTTCATTACTGGCGGCGCCCGTGGAAAGACAATAGACGGAAGAACCTTTGGCGTTGCGGTTTCTGGCGGCATCGGCATGAACGCTGATAAAAAGACCGGCGTTCACGTCCCGGGCTTTCTGCAGGCGCTTTTTGAAAGAGACGTAATAGTCTCCGTCGCGTGTCAGAACCGCGCGATAGCCGGGCAGTTTGTTGATCTCGTTTCTGATTTCACGGCTGATGGAAAGGACAATATCTTTTTCATAGGTTCCTTTCTTGCCGATGGCGCCGGGATCGTCGCCGCCGTGGCCCGGATCAATAACGATGACAACCTCCTTTTGAGTTTCAGTCTTTTTTTCTTTTGTTTTGGGTTTCTTCTGAGCCTCTTTCAGAATGACATCGACAACAATCCGGTCGGGTTTGTTTTGAAATTTATTCAGTTTAAAAACATCAACGCGTTGATGGCGGTCAAGAAAGCATTTGATTTGGATGTTGTCTCCCGGCGTTTTGAAAAAACTTATTTTCTTGATGCCCGGTTTGTTGATGAAGACATTTTGCGGGAGTGTTTTGTGAAGTGAAGATTTTTTGACATTGAGAACAAGTAAATTTTCGCTTTCCTGGGTCTGGTAATCGGGTTTACCGTCAACATCGAGAACGATTCTTGTATGATCGGGCGCACTCCAATGTCGGACATTCAATATTTCCACCGCGCCGCAGTAACCGGAAGAAGAAAAAATCAGGACAAGCATTACCAAAAACCGGTAAAATGCTTTCAGGATAAAAGTTCTTTTGCACAACATAATTAAAAAATAGCAAATTTGACGGCGAACTGCAACTGTTTGGTAGAAAAGATATTGACAAGCTCTTATTATAATGTCATTTTCACCGCATAAAATTTAGACGAACGTTGAAAGCATTTATGCGGGAAAATCTCTTCAAAGACGCCCTGCTGAATCCCTCCGTGTTTCCTGTTACCTGGGAGCTCGTGCCGGGAAGGGGGGCGAGAGAAACGGCTCAGGAAAAGGCGCTGGCCCTGGCGAAACAGGCGTCTATCGGCGGCAAAATCTGCGCGCTGACATTGACGGACAATCCCGGCGGAACGCCCGCCATGTCCGCCGATTTTATGGGCGCTGAAATCGTCAAGTTCGGTATCGAGCCGCTCGTTCATTTTACCTGCAAGGACAAGAACCGCAATCAGATTGAAAGTCAGCTCTATGCTCTGGACCGGTCAGGCGTAAGAAACCTTCTGGTGATGAGCGGGGATTACCCTGTCTCCGGTTTTCATGGAAGACCGGCTCCGGTATTTGATCTGGATCCGATTCACGTTCTGCAGCTTATATCGGAGATGAACGCCGGATTAGAGTATCCGGGAATCAAAGGGGTTGTTCGTCATCAGGCAAGCGACTTTTTCCCCGGCGCGGTCATTTCTCCGTTCAAGGCGACCGAAGCGGAACAGATGACGCAGTATTTCAAGCTTAAAAAGAAAATCGCCGCCGGCGCTCAATTCATTATTACACAGCTCGGCTATGATGCCCGCAAGTTTCATGAGGTGCTGTTGTTTATGAGGCAACACGGCTTCAATATCCCTCTTGTCGGCAATATTTACATACTCCCGTATGGCGCGGCCCGAATGATGAACC